>CACXNN010000007.1 GCA_902768995.1 uncultured Eubacteriales bacterium
CGCTTTTTCTTTTCGGTGAAAAGAAAAAGCGGCGGAAAAAGAAAAGCATAAGAAAATAAAGAGGGCTGTACCGAAAGCGATACTTCTTCCTAAAGTTCTTTGGGTCTTACCCTTTCTTTCAAGAAAGGGTAAGGAAGCTTTCAATCATTCCTGCTAACACTTTATCATACTACGAAAACGCTTTGGATACAATAGGAAGAAATGGCATACCGGAGGTAAAGGAATGATCACCTATTTCGTATTGAAGGCGGACGGGGGCAAAACGGCGGGCTGCGTGCGGCTGGAGAACGGCCAGGCCCGCAGCAGCTGCCCCTGCACCCTGCTTCTGGAGGACGGCGCCGCGGTGGACCTGGGCCCGGAGGAAACGCCTCTGCCCGCCCGGCCCCTGGGCGCGGCGGTGCTGCAGGGGGAGAAGCTGACGGCCTGGGGCGCCGTGCCGGGGGAGAAGCTCACCGGGCCGGAGCTCCTTCGCCGCCTGCGCCAGGCGCAAGCTGTCGTGGAAGCGCCGGAGCCTGTACAGGAGCCGGCCCCCGAGCCTGAACCGGAGCCCGCCCCGGAACCGACCCCCGAGCCTGAACCTGAGCCAGTGCCCGAGCCGGACCCCGAGGAGGCGCCGGAAGAACCCCCGGAGCCCTCAGACAGCGCCGCGGCGGCCGCGGACTTTGGGCTCTTGGTCCGGCACGCAGGGGAGGTATACGAGGACATCCTGCACCCGCCCCTGCCGGAAGCGCCCACGGCGGAGCCGGCAGAGGAGGTCAAGAAGGATTGGTTTTCGGAGACGGAGGCCCTGCTGACCAAGATCCGGCGCGGATGACCGCGTCACGGGTCGATATACTCGAACACCTTTCTTAAGGCCAGGGGTGAATCGCTGAAGATCTCGGGGTCGTACTCCCCCAGGCCGAAATGGCTGCCGTCGCAGGTGTGGTCGTAGTAGGCCCCCCAGAAGAACCCGGCCCGATAGAAGGCCAGCTCGTACAAAAGATAGTTCTGGAGGACGGTGGGCACGCGCTCATAGGTGGTGCCCCAAGTGCCGATGTAGGTGAAATCGTAGTACTTGAGCCCGTTCTGCTCCTTGATGCCGTTGTAGATCAGGTTTTCGCTGATTTCCGTGCAGAAGGTATCCCAGTTCTCCGGCACCGCCTCGTTGGGGCCGCCGGGGTTCAGGTCCACGGCAAGGCCCAGCACATGGGGGCTCAGGAAGGGGCTGTTCTCCTCCTGCCGGCCGATGAAGGGTCCATGGTAGGATCGGACCAGCCGGTTCAGGCGGATCACCCCCGAGTTCCACCGGCCGCCCACGTGGATGTAGGTGGTGCGCATGTACCGGAGGGCCTGGCGGAAGGGCGCCTCGGCGGCCTTGTTCACCTGCCAGTCATCCCCGAAGGGGGTGTCGACGGAGACCAGGTTCCGGGCCGTCCAGCCGCTGTCCACCCATATCTGGTGATAGGTGCCCGTCCGGTAGGTGAAGGGCAGGGCTCCCTCCCCCAAAAGCGCAACGGCCGCCGGCCAGGTGTCCCTAAGGTCGTTGGGGATCAGGGTGTGGAGGGCCGTGGCCCGATCCACGGTGAAGGGGGCGGCGTAGAGGACCGTTTCTCCCGCCTGGTTGGCGGCCTTCAGGGTGAAGGTGTAGGTCCCCGGCTGCAGGGCGGCGAAGTCCGTCCGGGCGGACAGGCTGTCGTCCTCGAAGGGGAAGGTCCTGTCCCACAGAGGGAAGCGGGTGGCGGTTTCGTCCTCCCCATCCGGCGCGGCCTCTACTTCCAGCAGAACGTTGCCCGCCCCGTCGCTGACGGTCACGGACACCCGGATCAGGGGCAGTTCGCTGACCACCGTGCCCCCGAAGGCGAAGGGCCGCTTCTCCGTCAGATGGTACTCCGGGCAGGGCAGGGGCAGCCCCGCCTCCAGCTCGAAGCGGATGGCAGGGTCCGGCGTGGGCTCCGGCGTGGGCGTGGGCTCCGGCGTGGGTGCCGGGGTGGAGCCGGGGGTGGGGCTTGGGTTCAGCAGAAAGAACCGAGGCGCCACAAGGGACGCCTCCGCCCGAGCGGGCGGCAGCAGCGGCAGCGCCAGCAGCAATATCAAAACCAGAACCAACACGCGTTTCATGATGGAATATATCATATCACAGGGAAGGACCCCGGGCAACGCAAGCGCCTGGGGCCTTTGTGATAAATCGGTAAACAGTGAAGGCGGCCTCCGTCTGCCGCCCTTTTCGCCACACTGAAATATGAACGAATTATCGGAGGCACGGCCCCCTTTTCTGTTGTATGCTGATTTCGCCGGAAGGGAAAGGAGGCGAGCACGTGAGCAGACGGATGAGCCCAAAGCGCATGAACGAGGCCGTGGGGGCGTATTTTGCCCGATGCGACGGGACCAGGGAACGGGTCCCGCAAAAGGGAGGCGGGTTCTCAGAGAGACAGACCCCCTACACCCTCTACGGCCTCAGCGCGGCGGTGTCCCTGTCCCCCCAGGAGGTCCTCGCGGCGGCCCATGGCCAGGGCGGCGCGGCGGGGGCCATCCTGCTCAAGGGGCTCATCCGGGTGGCGGCCTACATCCAGGAGAAGGCCCTTTTGGGGGAGCTCAGCGCCACCGTGGCCCAGGCGGCCCTGAAGGAGCTGGGGCTGACAGAGGGGCCTGCAGAGGAAGCCATGGAGCCGCTGCAGGTGATCCTGGACGGGGAAGCGGAGGCATACAGCCGATGAAGACCCTGCGTTTGAAGGGCCAGCCCAATCCCAAGCAGCAGGCCTTCTTTCTCTCCACGGCCCCCCACACCGCCTACGGCGGGGCCCGGGGCGGGGGCAAGAGCTGGGCCATGCGCCGGAAGCTGGTGCTGCTGGCCCTCCGGTACCCGGGCCTCCAGGAGCTGCTCCTTCGCCGGACCCTGCCGGAGCTTCAGGAGAACCACGTGCGGCCCCTGATGGCGGAGCTTTCCGGGGCGGTGAAGTACCACCAGACCCAGCGCTGCTTCCTGTTTCCCAACGGGTCCAGGATCAAGCTGGGCTACTGCGACCAGGAGAAGGACGTGTACCAGTACCAGGGGCAGGAATACGACGTGATCGGCATGGAGGAGGCAACTCACTTCACCGAAAGCCAGATGACCTTTCTCACCACCTGCAACCGGTCCGTGCGCACGGACTTCCGCACGGACTTCTCCCCCCGGATGTACTACACCTGCAACCCAGGCGGCCCCGGCCACGAGTGGGTCAAGCGGCTGTTCATCGACCGGCGCTACCGGGACGGCGAGCGGCCGGAGGACTACGCCTTCATCCCCGCCCGGCTCACGGACAATACCGTGCTCATGGAGCGGGACCCGGCGTACCTTCGGACCCTGCAGCGGCTGCCGGAGCACCTGAGGCGGGCCTACCTTGACGGGGACTGGGACGTGCTCTCGGGCCGATACTTCCCGGAGTTCTCCCGGCAGCGCCACGTGGTGGAGCCCTTCCCCCTTCCGACCTGGTGGCGGCGGTTCCGGGCCATGGACTGGGGCTATCGGGACCCCTGCTGCGTGCTGTGGGTGGCGGTGAGCCCCGAGGGCCAGCTGGTGGTCTACCGGGAGCTGTACGTCACCGAGACCCTTTCGAGCCAGGTGGCCCGAAAGGTCCGGGAGCTGTCTTTGGGCGAGAAGATCGCCTACACCGTGGCCAGCCCCGACGCCTGGCAGCAGCGGGGCCTCCCCGGGGCCGAAGGGGATTGCATCGCGGACGTATTCGCGAGGAACGGCGTCCCCCTGCTGCCGGCGGACAACCGCCGCGTCCACGGCTGGCAGCGGCTGCGGGAAGCGCTGGCCCTCCAGGCGGACGGGCAGCCGGGGCTGGTGATCTTCCCCCAGTGCACCGAGCTCCTTAGGACCCTCCCCCTGCTCACCTACGACGAGCACGACCACGAGGACGTGAGCGACGGGTGCGAGGACCACGCCCCCGAAGCCCTTCGGTACGCGGTCATGAGCCGCCACCCCAAGGCGGTGGAGCCGGAACGGAAGGCCCCGCCCGCCTACGACCCCTTTGCCCCGCCCCGGCTGCAGAACGAGGGGTTCACAAGCCTATAACGAATGGAAAGGAAGCAACAATGGAGCGAACCAACGAAAAGGAAGCGTCCCGGCAGCTGTGCGAAAGGGCATACCGGCTCTTCGACGAGTTCCGCAGCGCCTATCGGCAGGAGTGGCTGCGCCTCGAGAACAACGAACGCATCTACCGGGGGGACCACTGGTACGACGTGCCGGTGACGGACGAGAACGAGCCCAGGCCCGTGACCCCCATCATCCAGTCCACCGTGGAGAACGTGAGCGCGGATCTGATGGATCAGGCCCCGGAGGTCTATATCCGGCCCGAGGGCGCCGCGGACGAACACATAGCCAAGGTGGTGGAGGCGCTGATCCGCCGGAACCACGACGTGTCCGGGTACACCGTGGAGTACCAGAAGCTGGTCCACGACCTGCTGGTGGGCGGTTACTGCGTCCAGGAGGTGGGCTACGACCCGGCCCTGAACAACGGCCTCGGCGGCGCGTTCATCCGCCACGTGGATGATCGGAGCATCCTCTTCGACCCTCTGTGCGACGACATGCAGGAGGGCCGTGCGGTGTTCAAGCTGTCCCTTCGGACCCGGGAATGGATCAAGGACCGGTTCCCGCTGAAGTATCCCGAGATGGGCGACGACCCCTACGTGGCCAGCGACGCCCCGGCGGACGACATCCTCCGCGGCGATCGGCGCAACAGCGTCCTGCTCCTCGAATACTGGTGGAAGACCCCCACGGAACGGGATGGCGTGTTCGCTGTCCACATGGCCCTCATCGCCGGGGGCGTGGTGCTGGCCGACAGCCGCGAGTTCAAGCCCCAGGGCTATTTCGCCCACGGCATGTACCCCTTTGTGCTGACCCCGCTGTACATGCGCAAGGGCAGCCCTCTGGGCTTCGGGATCGTGGACCTGTTCGAGAAGCAGCAGCGGTACGCGGACAAGCTGGACCAGATCGTGCTGAAGAACGCGTTCATGGCCAGCCACAACAAGCTCCTCATCACCGAGGCCTCGGGCTTCGACGAGGAGGACTTGAAGGACTGGTCCAAGGAGGTCCATCGGGGCGAGAGCCTCAACGGCGTCACCTGGTTCTCCACGCCGCCCCTGCCCGCCTACCTCATGACCTACATCCAGCGCATCCGGGAGGACATCAAGGAGGAGAGCGGCGCCAACGACTCCTCCCGCGGCAACTTCCGCCAGGGCGTCACCGCAGCGAGCGCCATCCAGGCCCTGCAGGTGGCCAGCACCAAGCGGGCTCGCATGGCCACCGCCCAGCTCTACGAGGCCTTTCGGCAGGCGGTGCGCATGGAGATCGAGGTGGAGCGGGAGTTCAACTTTTTCTACCGGCCCGTCACCATCGTGGAGAACGGCCAGGAGAAGGAGGAGCGCTTCGACAGCGCCCTGCTCACCCGGTGGGACCGCAGCGTGGCGGGCATGCCCATCGAGTTTCTGATCTCGGTCAAGGCCGCCAAACAGGACCCGTTTTCGGCATCCGCCCAAAATGAGCTGATTGTACAGCTGCTGCAGGCAGGGGCCATCGATCCGAAGCGGGCCGTGGAGCTGATGAGCTTCGAGGGCCGGGATCAGGTGCTCAAGAACATGAAGAACAATGAATAAATGGAGGAAACCATGAAAGAGACCATGATGGAAGAGAATCCCTACCGCGCCATGGGCGAGGAGATCGCCAAGCTGGAGGCGGAGGGAAAGCTGCCCGAAGGCTTTGACCTGGAGGCCGCCTGCAACGACGAGCGGTTCATGGAGCTGCTCCACGAGCTGGAGCCCTACGGGGCCATCCGGGTCTACGCCGCCGAACGGGCGGCCGAGACCGCCAAGGAACAGGCCCTGGCGGAGCTGCGCCAGGAGGCCCTGGATCGGAAGAAGCTCCCCCGGCCCATCCGCGGCAACCAGCTGCTCAGCGCCGAGGAGGACTACACCGCCATGAGCCCCGAAGCCTTCCGGGCCCTGGAGAACCGCTTGAGGAACCATGCATAAATAAAGGAGGATATGATCCATGGCAACCAACACCACCGTTTCTACCGCATACAATTCCTACTTCAACAAGACCTTCTATGACCGCAAGCTCCTGGACACCGCTAAGACCCGGTTCGTCCACGCCAACTTCGGTCAGAAGCGCTCCATCCCCCGCAACAACGGCAAGCGGGTGGAGTTCCGCAAGTACGACCTGTTCACGCCCAACACCAACCAGCTCACCCTGGTGGAAGGCGTGACCCCCACGGGCCAGAACCTGAGCCAGTCCAAGGTGGAGGCCGAGGTCAAGCAGTACGGCGCCTACGTGGAGATCTCCGACCTGTTGGAGATGACCAGCTACGACCCCGTCATCGCCGATTCCGCGGAACTGCTGGGCGAGCAGCTGGGCACGGTCATCGAGTGGGTCACCCGGGACGCCATGAACGAGACCACCAACGTTCAGTATGCCAACGGCGCCGCTTCCCGGCTGGCCCTGACCGCCAGCGACAAGCTGACCGTAGGGGAGGTGCGCAAGGCAGTCCGGACCCTGAAGAAGAACAAGGCCCGTCCCTTCGTCACCAGCATCGACGGCTCCCCTCGTAAGCCCCACTTCGTTTGCATCTGCTCCCCCGACGCCACCTACGATCTGCAGAGCGATGCCCTCTGGCAGGACGTCTCCAAGTACAGCAATGCGGAGCAGATCTACTCCGGTGAGATCGGCCGCCTGTTCGGCGTGGTCTTCGTGGAGGCCACCGAGGCCAAGGTGTACAGCCAGAGCGTGCTCAACGCCGTCAACGCCAACACCTCTTCCTCCACCACCTTCGTGCTGAAGACCGCCCCCGACGCCAAGGCTGTGGCCTATCTCTCCACCCCCGGGAACAAGATCATGATCGGCAGCAACGAATACACCCTGGCTTCCTCCAGCCCCTATACCCCCTCCACCCGGTCCGTGAAGCTGACCGCCTCTGCTACCCTGACGGCCAACGATCCGGTATACACCAAGGACGCCGGCGCGCCTGACGCCACCACCCATGTGGCGCCCGACGTGCACGCCACGCTGATCTTCGGCGCCGACGCCTACGGCGTGGTGGACGTGGCCGGGTCCGGGGCCATGGAGACCATCATCAAGCCTCGCGGCTCCGCCGGCACCACCGATCCTCTCGATCAGCGGTCCACCGTAGGCGCCAAGGTGGCTGCCTACGCGGCCAAGGTGCTGAACCCCCTCTGGCTCGTGAAGATCGAGCACTGCGTGTCCGCGTAAGGACGGAAAGGAAGGATGACCCATGGAACACGGGGAAGAGACCATTCGCCTGATCCTGCCTGAAGCGGGCAACGGGCCCTATGTGGAAGGGGCCCTGAACGGCGTGAACTTCCGCATCCCCACCGGCGTGCCCGTGGACGTGCCGCTGCGCATCTACCGGGTGCTGGAGGACAGCCGCCGGGGGGATCCGGCCAACGAACAATGGATGAACGGCTTCACCGCGGCCGGCGGCCGGAAGCTGGCGTGAGGGACCTATGACAACGCTGGAACTGATAAAAATGACCCTGCGCAAGCTGGACCGGCCTACGGACAACGATACAGTGGCCCTGTACAAGGAACGGCTTTTGGGGTATCTCAACGAGGCCATGCTGGACCTCACAGCGGAGCTAAGGCCCTGGCGACGGGACACCCTTGCCGTGACGAGCGGGCAGGCAGACCTCTCCGGCCTTCCCTGTGTCTGTCTCAAGGTGCTCGCCGCCCGGATCGACGGACAGCGGCGGCTGTTCTACTACGGCGCCACCCGGAGCACCCTCCTGTTCCCCGGGGTGGGGGACGGGACGGTGGAGATCACCTACCGGTATCAGCCCGATCAGCTGGCAGAGCTGACGGACGAGCCACAGCTCCCCGCAGGGCTCCAGGGGCTGCTGGTGGAGTACGCCGCGGCCCGGGAACGGGGCCGGTTCGACGCCGCCTCCCAGAACGCGGCTCGGCTGGATCTCACCCTCTATCGGGAGCTGAAGGGGAAGCTGAGGCGGAACTATCCGGCTCCGGACCTGTCCCAGATCTATCACATGTATTGAGGAGGAAAGAGCTATGGCATTGCAGACCATCCGCCTCGGCAGCTTCGCCGGGGTGAAGCAGGGGTCCTGCGCCGGCGGCATCCCCCTCAACTGGGCGGAGAACGCTCAGAACGTGAGCACGGCCGGCGGGAAGCTGGATCGGGCCAAGGGCTATCGGGCCATCTACCCCCGGGTGACGGGGGCGGCCCGAAAGCTCAGGCGGCTGTTCATCTGGCCCCGGGAGTCGGGGCAGACGGACTGCCTGGTGGCTCGCCAGGACACCCTCTTTCGCTACGATCCCACCGAGGAGGCCTGGGAGGACCTGTATCACTACACGGACGACATGAACGCGGACACCTTCGACTTTTTGAAGACGAAGATCGGCAGCACCGAGACCCTGCTCATCGGCAACGGCCTGGAGTCCATCCTCAAATGGGTGGGGGGCAGCTCGCCCATCGCCGCCTTCGGCTCCGCCCAGGGCCTGTCCGACAAGGCGGTGAACTTCCTGGAGCTGTACTTCGGCCGCCTGTTCGCCGCCGGGGATCGGGAGCATCCCGCCCGGCTCTACTGGAGCCAGGCCCCCGGCGACGGCCGGACCATCGAGGACTGGTCCGCCGACGAGAACAGCGAGAACGTGTCCGGCGGCCACGTGGAGGTGGGGACCGATTCAGACCCCATCACGGGTCTCTTCGCCCTGTCGAACCAGCTCTTGATCTTCAAGAAGGACAAGCTGTATCGGCTGCTGGGGGATCGGCCCGGGAACTATCGGATCGTACCCGTGGAGGCAGCCCTGACCCAGCCCATCCACACGGCCTGCGTCCTCTACGGGGATAGGCTCTTCTTCCTGACGGACAAGGGCCTCTACTTCTACGACGGCCAGACCGTGCGCCGGACCGTCCACGGGGCGGACCTGGGGCCCCTCCTCCAGCAGGTGGACTTCTCCGCCGCGGCCTCCGCCGCCTGCGGGGACACCCTCTACTTCGCCGTGAAGGAGCACAGCGCCAGCGTCCACAACGATCTCTTGATCGAGTACGACGTGCTTCGGGACTGCTTCCTGCTTCGGCGGGGGTTCGAGACCGTGGACCTGACCAGCTGCTACGGCACCCTGTACGTGCTGACGGGCCGGGGGGAGGTGGCCGTCCTCAACGAAGGGGACACCTACGGCGGGGACCCCATCGCCGCCTTCTGGGAGACCCCCTGGCTGGACGGGGCCTCCACCCTGACCGTGAAGCAGGCCGTGGAGGCGGTGCTCACGGGCACCGGCGGGCCCCTGAAGGTCCTGGCCCTGGGGGAAGCCCGGGAGGGGGACAGCGTGGGTACGCTCCTGGGCGAAGGGACGCCCACGGAGTTCCTGCTCCGCAGCGTGGGCCGACGGCTGAAGCTTCGGATCGAGAACGTGAACGGCAGCGACTTCGACATCTCCGGCGGGGTGGAGCTGCTGTTCGATGAGCAGCGACGGGTGCTGTAAAGCGCCCAGGGTCATGCCCGAGGGCGTCTCTACGGAGGCGTCCCCGGGCGGAAAGGAAAGAACGATGTCTTACGAAGCGACGGGGCTCATGGCCCTGTTCCCGGTGTATCTGGAGCGCATGGGCCGAGAGGAGGACCAGGAAGCCGTCAACAGCCGCATCGCCCAGAACGAGAACAATCTGAACCAGGATCTTGCGATCCTGTACAACAAGCTCCTGGAGCTGGAAGCGGCTCTGGCGGCAAGAGAATAGTGAGGTAAACATGAGCGAACAGGATAAATACTACAGCAACCAGGCCTTCGAGACCATCTACGAGAAGGCCAAGAAGGACTACGCGCCCCAGCTGGTGACCTATACGCCTCTGGATGAGCAGACGCTGGCGGAGCGCATCGGCGCGGTGCTGCGGCCCCTGTATGATAAGGCTATCGCCGCCATCTTCCGGGGGAACCGGCGCCAGGACGCGGAGCTGGACGCCGACGCCATCTCCCGGGGCATGGGCAGCAGCACCTTCGTGACCGACGTGAAGCGGCGGCAGGACAACGCCGCGGCGGACGACGTGCGGGAGCTGGAGAGCGACTACGGCACGAAGCTGGCCGATCAGCTCTACAAGGCCATGGAGGGCGAGCGATCCCGGATGCTGGAGGTGGAGAAGTTCAACGCCCAGCAGCGGAACGCGGCCATGGAACAGGCCTTCGCGGCGGCCAAGTATCTCTATCAGGCGTACCTGGAGGCCAGGGCCGACCAGGGGTACGGCGGCGGTGGCGGCGCCGGCGGCAAGACGAAGGAGGGACCCACCGATGCCCAGGTGAAGAACTCCCTGGCCCAGGCGGTGGCGGCCGCCCGGGGACAGATCAAGACCAACCCCAACGGCGCCGGCTTCTACGCCAAGGGGGACCACGAGACGGCGAGCCGGACGACCAACAGCGACCTGCCCAAGTACGTGAAGAAGCGGGCCCAGATGAACGGCGATTACTCCGCGAGCCAGCTCAAACAGTTCCGGCAGATGAACCTGAAATAGGGCATGCAGCCCGTTTTTCCGACAGGTATTCATAAAAAGTTTGAACAATGTATGAATACCGCGGCATAAAACGAGCCATATTCAGGCCCGAAAGGGCGGGTATGCAGGGGCGTGAAGATGGGTATACATGCCCTTCATACGGTGGATAAGTCACAAAATCGCAACAATTCAAGGCCTCAGACTGTGGATAACTCGGTGGACGGTGTGGATAGATATGCGAATATTCACCCCGCCGCGGACGGAATGAATATGCAAATCCAGGCTGACGTAACAGCCAGGCACCAAAAACAATATGAGGGACCGGCTTTTATAGCCGGTCCCTCGGTATTCTTCCTAAGCTTCGTAATAATCCCCTCGCCGGTAATCGTAGAGCACGTTCCGGTAGGTCTTCAGGTCCTCCAGGACCCGGCCCGCGCCGATGGCCACGCAGGAGGCGGGGTCCTCGGCCACGTAGCAGGGGACGCCGGTCTGCTCAGAGATGAACTTATCGAGGCCGTAGAGCTGGGCGCTGCCGCCGGTGAGGCAGATGCCGGTCTCGGTGATGTCGCCGCAGAGCTCCGCCGGGGTCTGCTCCAGGGCGTCCTTCAGCTCCTCCACGATGGCCCTGAGGGGCTCGGAGAGGGCGTAGGTGATCTCGTTGCTGCCCAGCTGGAGGGCCAGCGGTAGCCCGCCGCCCAGGGAGCGGCCCTTCACATCCATCAGGATCTCGTCCTTGCGGGGGTAGGCGGACCCGAAGCGGATCTTCAGGTCCTCCGCGGCGGTCTGGCCGATGACGATGCCGTGCTGGCGCTTGAAGTAGCGGACGATGGCTGCGTCGAACTTGTCGCCGCCCACCTTGATGGAGGTGGCCTTCACCTGCTTGCCCAGGGAGGTGACCAGCATGTTGGCGGTGCCGGCACCGATGTCCAAGACCATGGCGCCCTTGGGAGAGAAGATGTCGATGCCCGCGCCGATGGCGGCGGCCATGGGCTCCTCAATGAGGTAGGTGTACCGGGCGCCGGCGCCTTCGCTGGCCTCGATGACGGCCCGCTTCTCCACCTCGGTGGCCTGGCTGGGCACGGCGATGACGGCCCGGGGCTTGAAGAAGATGCGGCTGCCCACCACCTCCTGGAAGAAGGCGGAGAGCATGCGCTCCGTGGCGTCCAGATTGGCGATGACCCCGTCCTGCAGGGGCCGGAAGACCAGCTGATCGTCCGGGGCCCGGCCCAGCATCTCCTTGGCCTTCTCGCCCAGGGCGGCCATCTTGCCGGTGCCGCGCTCCACGGCCACCACGGAGGGCTGCCTGAGGACGATGCCTTTGCCCCGCACGTAGATGAGGGAGTAGGCGGTGCCCAGATCCACCCCGATATCGGAGGAGGAGAACAAACCCATAGCGTTTCCTTTCAGGGTACATAGACCCAGTTTTCGATGATAAAATCATACCATTATCGATAAAATGTGACAATGAAACAAAGTGTTAAAAGAAAGTTGCAATCTTTCTCCTTTCCCTATATACTCACATCATCACCCAAAGGAGAGGAACCATGGAACCCTTTCGCATCAAAAAGGCCTTCTTCGTGACCAGCGTCACCGAGAAGGGCGGCTATCCCGAGAAACGGCCGGAGATCGCCCTGGTGGGCCGAAGCAACGTGGGCAAGAGCAGCCTCATCAACTGCCTGACGGGCAACGGGAAGCTGGCCCGCATCAGCGCTGCGCCGGGAAAGACCCGGCTGGTCAACTACTATCTCGTCAACGACAGCTTCTATTTGGTGGACCTGCCGGGGTACGGGTTCGCCCAGCGGAGCAAGGGCGAGCGGGAGAGCTGGGGCAAGCTCATGGAGAGCTACCTCACCTCGGGCCGGGTGGACCACCTGTTCCTGCTCCTCGATATCCGCCACGAGCCCACGGGGGAGGATCGTCAGATGATGGAGTTCCTACTGTACTACGGCATCCCCTTCACCATCGTGGCCACCAAGGCGGACAAGGTGGCGAAGTCCAAGCGCCAGCAGGCGGCCAATCAAAACGCCAAGCTGGTGGGCGCGCCGCCCTGGGGCCTGCCCTTCTCCAGCGAGACCGGCGAGGGCCGGGAGGCGCTTCTCGAGTGCCTGGGCAGCATCGTTTCGGAAAAGCTCGGCTCCGCAAAAGAAAATGATGCGGAACCCTTGACAGAACCATAACAAGAACGCATACTATGGGTCGAGAACTACCCAGGAGATGGAACTATGGCGTTACGGAAATGCCCCAAGTGTGAACTGAATTATCTCAAGCCCGGCGAGACCATCTGCCACGTGTGCGCTGCCGCCATGAAGCGGCGGAAGCCCGCTGCCGTGGAGGAGGAAGAGGTGGTCATGTGCTCCAACTGCGGCGAAGCGCCGGCGGTGAAGGGCCACGATCTGTGCGAGGAGTGCCTGCGGGAGCAGAAGCGGGAGGCCGAGCTGGAGCTCATGGCCGACAAGCTCCGGGCCGATGAGGCGGATATGCCCATCGAAGAGGACATCGACGAAGAAGACAGCGACGAAGAGTAAGGAGTGAGCATGCCCCGCATCTTTGCCATCGGTGATCTGCACCTGTCCCTGTCCGTGGAGAACAAGTCCATGGACGTGTTCGGGCCGGGGTGGGCGAACCACGTGGACCGGCTCCGGGAGGGCTGGCAGGACACGGTGGGCGAAGACGACCTGGTGCTGATCCCCGGCGACATCAGCTGGGGGCTGCGGTTGGAGGAAGCGGCGGCAGACCTCGATTTCATCCACTCGCTCAAGGGGAGCAAGATCCTGCTTCGGGGGAACCACGACTACTGGTGGACCGGGTATACCAAGGTCCAGAGCATCCTGCCCCCGTCCATCCAGGCGGTGCAGAACAACGCCCTCGTCTGGGGCGACGCGATCATCGGCGGGACCCGAGGCTGGAACACCCCCGCGAGCCCCGATTTCTCCGAGAGCAAGGATCGGAAGATCTTCGAGCGGGAGAAGCTGCGGCTGGGCCTGTCCCTGACCGCCATGGACGCCCGGGAGGGGCGGCTGCGGCTCTGCATGCTCCACTACCCGCCCTTCAACGAGAAGGGGGAGCCCACGGACTTTGCAAGGCTCCTGACGGGCCGGGCGGACCACTGCGTCTACGGCCACCTGCACGGGCGCTCCTGCCTGGGGGGCTTCGAGGGCGCGTACGAGGGAACGGCCTACCACCTGGTGTCGGCGGACCATCTGCGGTTCGTGCCCCAGCTGGTGGCGGCATTATAAAAGGATAGCGCACATACACTGAGCCTGTGAAGAACAGGCTTTTTGTTTTGCTTTTGGCCCTCCTTCTGGGCTGCGCCCGGACCGTGGACGCGCCTGCGCGGGAGCCCCTGCCCACGGCGGGCCGATGGTACGTGATCGTGGACGCGGGCCACGGGGGCTTCGACGCCGGGGCCTCCGGCACGGACACGGGGGTGAAGGAGAGCGATCTCAATCTACAGGTGGCCCTGCTGGTCCAGGAGGCCCTGGAGGACGCCGGGGTGCGGGTGCTCATGACCCGGACCGGCGAAGGGGCCCTGGGGGACAGCAAGCGGGAGGACATGGCCCGGCGGGGGCAGCTGCTGCAGACGGAGGGGGCGGACGCGGCGGTGTCCATCCACATGAACAAGTTTTCCGACCGGCGGGTCCGGGGGCCCATGGCCTACTACCAGGCGGGGGCGGAGGCGGGTCAGGGCCTGGCCGCCTCTATTATCGACAGCCTGACGGAGGCCCTGGCGCTGCCCGGGCGGCTGCCTAACCCTGGCAACAACTTCGTGACCCGGGTGCCCTCCTGCGCCGCCGCGCTGGTGGAGTGCGGGTTTTTGAGCCATCCCCAGGAGGAACAAATACTGCAGGACGAGGGCTATCAGCGGACGCTGGCGGAGGCCATTGCTCGAGGGGTGCTGGCGTATTTGGAGGGGCAGGGAACATAAAAAGAGATCATGGTTTTCGCCATGACCTCTCTTTGCATATGGGCTTTTCTTTTTGGGCGACTTTTTCTTTTCACCTGAAAAGAAAAAGTCGCATAAATCAAACTTCCACGTCCACACCCAGCTCCTTCAGCTCCCGCCGAAGCCGTGCCGGGTCGCCCCGATGGACCAGGGCCCGGAAGCCCAGGCGGCGGGCCGCCTCCACGTTGGGCGGGCTGTCGTCGATGAAGACGCAGTCGGCGGCCTCCAGGCCGAACTTCTCCAGGAACAGCTCGTAGATCTCGTGCTGGGGCTTCAAAAGCCCATAGTCCGAGGACACGAACCGCCGCGCCCGGGGCAGATACTCGCTGCCGGGGATCCGATCGAAGTACCGGTGGAAGTCCTGGGAGGCGTTGGAGAGCACGTACATATCGTACCCCTTCCCATACAGTTCCGTCACCAGCTCCTTCGCGCCGGGCATGGGGATCATCTCCTCCCACCAGTGGAACACCAGCTCCCGGGCCCCATCGTGGAGCCGCTCCGGAAGCCGGGAACAGGCGCTTGCTGCCACGTCCTCCCCGGTGATGTCCCCCCGGTCGAAAGCCACCCACTCCCAGCCCTTGAACACCTCCTGCAGGAGGGCCTGGGCGTCGTCGCCGGTATACCCGAGCCGGGCGATGAACTTAGGCGGGGCAAAGTCCATCAAAACCTGCCCCATGTCAAAGACGATGTTGGGTTTCATGCTTTCAACGCCTTTTTACGCTTGCCCGTAAGCCTGTCGAAACGATCCCGCCAGCGCTTCTTGGCATCCAGCCGTTCGCCCAGGTCCCGGGAGCCTACGCCGTAGACCAGGTACAGGATGAGGCCGGACACGATCATGATGAACACCGTGGATGCGCATCGACGGCCCAGGGCGTTCATATTGGCACCGCGACTGGCATCGGCAAGCATGCCCTGAATGACCATGGCGTAGGTGATGCCGTTGGGGCTCTGGAAGGTGGCCGACATATCGTACTCCGTGAACAGGGCGTTGAAGTTCAGGGCGAACACGGCCAGCACGCTGGGCAGGATGATGGGCAGCTTCACCTGCAGGAAGGTCCTGAGCCCGCTGGAACCCAGGTTCCGGGCCGCGTCTTCCAGCTCCTCGTCGATGGCGTAGAAGGAGGCTTTGATCATGCGCAGGGAGAAGGGCAGCTTCACCACCGTGTAGGCCAGTATGATGAGGAGCTTTACGTTCTGCCCAAAGTACAGATTCTGGTTCCCCACATACCAGACGGCGTCGGAATTGAAGAAGGTCCGATAGGAGTAGCAAATGAGGATGGTGGGCAGCAGCCAGGGGAACAGCAGGGCGTATTCCACGACGGCGCTCATCTTCTTGCCTTTCTTTTTAAAGATATAGTTGCAGGCCACGATGACGATGATGCACGCCAGGGCCGCCGCCACAGCCGAGAGGATGAAGCTCAGCTTGATGCCGCCCAGGGTCTTTTCGTTGGAGAACACGCCGGAAATGGCGCCGACCACGGTCTTTTCCCGGCCCCGGTCGTTGAGATAGGTGTAGTCCGCCGTTCCGAAAAAGTTGATCAGCGTCCAATCGTGCAGATCAAGTCGCCGCGCCTTGATGGCTGTGTAGTTCTGGAACGAGAACACGATGATCATCACCACGGGCGTCATGTAGATGACGAAGAGGATGTAGGCATAGATGTGGGCGATGACGTTCGCCACAGGGTTGTTGATCTTCTGCTTCTGGAGCTTGGCCTTGGTCTTGCTCACCGAGAGATAATGGCCCTTGCGCTCATAGGCGGAAAGCACGGTCAAAAGCACGATGGTGAACAGGGCCAGGATGATGGACAGCAAGGCTGCCCGCGCCTGAGGGAAGGACTCGTCCGCCGTTGTGGAGCCGGCCAGGCGCACGATCTCCGGGTTGATGGAGTCATAGCCCAGCAGGGTCGGGGCGGACATGGCGCAAAGACCCGTGATGAAGGTCATGACCGTCAGAGAGAACAGGGTGGGGATCAGGGTGGGCAGCACCACTTTCCACAGGACCTTGAAGGGGTTGGCGCCCATGTTCCGGGCCGCCTCCACCGTGTTATAGTCGATGCCCCGGATGGCGTTGCGGAGGAACAGCATATGGTTGCTGGTACAGGCGAAAGTCATGGTGAACAGCACTGCATTGAACCCGGAGAACCAGTTGGGATTGAAATTCGGAAACGCGTTCTTCAGCAGCGTTGTGATCATTCCGTCCCCGGCGTACAGGAACATATAGCCCGTGACCAGAGCGACGCCGGAGTAGATCATGGTGGTCATGTACCCCATGCGCAGGATCTTGGCGCCCTTGATGTCAAAATACTCCGTGAGCAGCACCAGCGAGATGCCCACCACGTTCACCGTGATGACAAGGCAGATGGCCAGCTTCAGGGAGTTCCACACAAACCGGGGCATGCTGCCTGCCATAAAGAACCGGATGACCTTCAGGGGGTCCCTGACGCCGCCGGTCTTTTCATTGAAAATGCTGGTCAACGTGTTCAGGCAGGGGACCAGCATGAACCCCAGGAAGAAGTAGGCGAACAGGATCAGCAACAGGATCCTGAGCACCAGCTCCGGGCTGAACCGTCTTTTATCGGCGTTCATGTCAGGCCTCCTCCTTGGCGTCGTAGGCCATGATGTCCCGAGGATTGAGCAGCACGTCCACCGCCTGGCCGGGCTCGTAGATGTTCACGCCGTCGTTTTTCTCGATGACCTTGATGGTCTGCCCGTCCAGTGTGATGTAATACTTGATATACAGGCCGTAATACTCCCGGCTCTCCACGGTGCCTTTCAAAACCACCTCGCCCTCGGCAGGGGGTTGGTTCACGTGGAGCCGTTCGAGGCGGATATAGTTGTGCTTCTTGAGATCCACATCCGCTCCGGCCTTCACCAGCTCCCGGAGCACGCCGTCGCCAAGACGGTTGATGTCGCCGATGAAGTTGCAGACGAACTCGGTCTTGGAGAAGTTGTAGACCTCGTTGGGCGTGCCGATCTGCTCGATGAAGCCCTTGTTGAACACGGCGATCCTATCAGACAGGGTCAGGGCTTCCTCCTGGTCGTGGGTCACGTAAATGGTGGTGATGCCGAAATCCTTCTGCATCTTCTTGAGCTCGTTGCGAAGCTGGACCCTGAGCTTGGCGTCCAGGTTGGAGAGGGGCTCGTCCATGCAGATGATGGCCGGGTTGGTGACCAGGGCGCGGGCGATGGCCACGCGCTGCTGCTGGCCGCCGGAGAGCTGGGACACGGCCTTCTGGAGCTGCTCGTCGGAAAGGTCCACCTTCCGGGCGATCTCCCGGACCCGCTTGTCGATCTCTGCTTTCTTGACCTTCTTCACCTTCAGGCCGAAAGCGATGTTGTCATAGACCGTCATGGTGGGGAACAGAGCGTAGCTCTGGAACACGATGCCGATGTTGCGGTCCTCGATGGGCACATGGGTGATGTCCCGTCCCTTGACGAACACGCTGCCGGAAACGGGCTCGATGAAGCCCGTGATGGTCCTGAGCGTGGTGGTCTTGCCGCAGCCGGACGGTCCCAAAAAGGTAAAGAATTCGCCCTCCTTCACGTGGACGTTGATGTCATGCAGGGCGGTAAAGTCGCCGAATTTAACAACGATGTCATTGAGCTTGATCATGGTCCCTGTTCCCCTTCCTCTTTGGTGCGTTTTGAAAAGGGATATGGCGAGCCGGTGTCGACTCGCCATATCCGAATGGTCTTATTTGGTTTACTCAGCCTTCTTCTGGGTCAGCGTGGCCCAGTCCAGGGTGTCCCAAGCGGGCTCGGCGGGTGCGGCGTTGGCATCCTTCCAGTAGAAGCCCAGGTTGGTCATGATGTTGGTCCACTCAGCGCTGTGGGCGGCCACATACTCGGCGTAAGTCATCTCCGTGCCCTCCACCTTGTTCAGCGCAAAGTTGGGGATCTGGTAGATGGCGGGAATGCCGTTGGGATAGAGCTCAGCGGCGGCCACGGTGTTGCAGGGGAAGGAGTCGAACTCTTCGCCCCAGGCAGCCTGGACCTTGGAGGAACCGAACCACTCGGCGAAGGCCTTCACAGCCTCGGTCTGCTCGGCGGTACGGTCGGCCTTGTCGAGGATGCCCAGGTACTCGGCGATGTAGTAGGTGCCGTCCTTGATGTCCACCAGAGCCCAGTTCTCAGGATTCATGGTGCCCTTCAGAGGATGATCGCCGGTCGCGGTATCGATGGAGCCGTACAGGGAGGAGGAGTAGAACTCGGTAACGGCCACGTCGCCCCGGTTCAAGGGATCGAAGCCGTACTTCCAGTCGTCGCCGCCGAACTTGCCCTCGGCGCAGAACTTCCACAGCTTCTTCCAGCCGTCCACGGAGATGCCGCCGGCGGGAGAGGTGGGATCAGCGAAGGGATAGAGCATGGCGGAGTTGATGTTGGCGTTGGTGGTGCCGCCGACCTTGTTCTGACGGTACCAGGTGTAGCCGCTGTCCATCACGTCGGCCCAGTGGTCGAAATGGAGCTCCTGGCCGTTGGTGCCCAGCTCGTCGTTCCGATAGAGCATCAGGACGTTCTGGATGACAATGCCGTAGGCTTTGCCGTCATACTTGAAAGCGCCGACTTCCTCAGCCCAGGCAGGCGTCCAGTCCATGATCTTCAGGTTCTCATACTGACCGTTGACCAGCTGGCCCCAGCGGGTCTCGTTCAGACCGAAGATCAAATCGCCGTCTTTGTTCTCGTTGGCGGCCTGGATGGCGGCGGTGTCGCCGGAATAGACTTCGTTGGTGTCCAAGCTGATGGTGAAGCCGGCTTCCTTGGCCTTCTCGACCAGCCAGGTCACACGCTCGGCGGAGTTGGAGTTGGAATAGATCCGGATGGTATAGCCGGAGTAATCCTTCTTCTCCTCAGTCTTGGTCTCGGCGGGCTTTTCGGTCTCCGCGGGCTTCTGTCCGCAGGCGACGATGGCCAGCACCATGATGAGAGCCAACACAAGTGCAAGAACTTTCTTCATG
>CACXNN010000008.1 GCA_902768995.1 uncultured Eubacteriales bacterium
ATGGGAGGAGAATTCGACTCCACCAACGTGATCGATACGCCCCTGCTCACCATCATCACCGCCATGGGCTTCGACCACATGAAGTACCTGGGCAACACCATGACCGAGATCGCCTCCGCCAAGGCCGGCATCATCAAGCCCGGCGGCACCACGCTGATCTATGGGCAAAACCCGGAGGCGGACCGAGTGTTTTCCGATACCTGCCAGCGGATCGGCTCCCGGCTGGTGGTCACCGATCACAGCCGCATCACGGACCACGCGCATACGCTGAAGGGCCACGACCTGTCCTTCGGCCCCTACAGCCATATCCATCTGCCTTTGATCGGCAGCCATCAGGTCAAAAACGCCGCGCTGGTTCTTTCGGCGGTGGAGGAATTGCAGAGAGCGGGCCTTTCCATCCCCGACGAGGCGGTATATGAGGGCATGGCTGCGGTCCGCTGGCCGGCTCGGATGGAGCTGCTGTCCGAACAGCCGGTGTTCCTGCTGGACGGGGGCCACAATCCCCACGGCTTCCATGCTGCGGCGGAGACGCTGAAGGAGCTGTTCCCGGATCGGAAGGTAAAGGTGATGATAGGCGTCATGGCGGACAAGGACCACGGGGATATGATCCTGCAGCTGCTGCCCCAGGCCAAATGCTTCGTCACCGTAAGGCCCGATTCGCCTCGGGCCATGGACGCGGAAGCGCTGGCAGAGGAGATACGTGCCTTGGGCGGTCAGGCGGAATCGGCAGGCTCGGTACAGGACGGCGTCGAGAGGATGCTTCGGGAGGCGGAGCCTGAGGACGTGCTGCTGGCTATCGGTTCCCTGTATATGGCCGGGGACGTGCGCAACGCCATGGGGAAAGGAGCGTAACAGATGAGCATTCGATTGGTGGCATTGGATATTGACGATACCCTGGTGGACCATTCCTCCATCATACCACAGCGGTCATTGGACGCCCTGCGTAAGGCCCAGGCTAAGGGCGTGGAGATCGTGCTGGCCACGGGCCGCGGATATCTGGGTACAGAGACCATCCGTCGGCAGCTGGGGGAGGGGTTCCACTACATCATCTGCTTCGGCGGCGCTCTGGTGGCGGATTACGCCACCGGTTCCCCACGCATCCATAGGTTCCTGACCGAGGAGGACGTGGCCAGCTGCATCCGCATCGCCAACGATCTGGACCTTCATGTGCAGATATATCAGGGGGATGAGGTGATTTTCCAGCATATGACGGACTTTGCCAAGGAGTACTGCGCATATCAAAAGCTTCCCTGGCGGACGGACGAAAAGCTGCTGGAGCATGATCTGTCCCGGGTGCCCAAGGTGCTGATCTACGCGCCTCCGGAGCAGGAGGAGGCCTGCAAGCGCCTCGTGGCGGAGCGGCTGCCCAAGCACCTGCATGCCCTCGGTTCCAAACCGGGGTTCATCGAGATCGGCGATATCGGGGTTACGAAGGGATCGGCCGTGAAGGCCCTTGCAGAGCAGCTGGGTATCGACAGGGCGGAGACGTCCGCCATCGGCGACAACACCTTGGATCAGGACATGATCGAGTGGGCGGGCGTGGGCTGCTGTGTGAAGAACGGCAAGGTGAGCGTACAGGCGGTGGCCGATATGATCATACCGGCTCAAAGCGAAGAGGGCGTGGCCTGGTTCCTGGAGCGGTACGTACTGCAGGATCAGGCCTGAACGCTGACCTCGTTCGAAAAGTCCGGCGTATAAGCGAAGGTGGCGGACAACGCGTCCTGGATGTATACGCGGGTGAAGCCCATGTCGAGGCAAGCGTTCACGGCGCTTTCGTATTCCCGCTTGGTCAGCCGCCGATTGAGGGGCGCTTGTCCATCCGGCTGGGGCGTGAACTGATGCATCAGGGAAAGATAGGTGTCCGTTCCGAAATGGGTCTTGATGGCGGACAGCACGTCGCGGGTATCGAATACACAGGCGGGCAACACAAGGTGTCGGATCAGGACACCTTTTTTTGCGCGGCCAGATTCGTCCAAGTCCAATTGTCCACTGACTTCCAGCATGCGGCCGATGGCAGCCAGCGCGGTTTCGAAATAGCGAGGGGCGCTGGAGAACCGGTCCGCCAGCCGCTGATCGTGGTATTTGAAGTCCGGAAGCCAGATATCCACATGATTTTTTAACTTATCCACAGTATCCACAGACAGATATCCGTTTGTATTGTAGACGATGGGGAGGGACAGACCGTCGTTCCTGGCCATATCCAACGCGCGCAAGATGCCGTTCACATGGGGCGTAGGCGTGACCAGATTGATGTTCTGGGCGCCGATGCGCTCCAATTCCAGCATAGCCGCCGCCAAGGCTTCCGGCGTGAAGGCCTGACCGACCTTGCCGGTTTGAAGCACTTTGTTTTGACAGAATACGCACCGAAGATTGCAGCCGGAGAAAAAGACGGCCCCAGAACCGCCGTCCCCGCAGATGCAGGGTTCCTCATAGCGGTGCAGCCCGATCCGGGCGATGCGCATGGTATCGTCGCAGCCGCAGAAGCCGCGCTGCACGTGCCTGTCTATATGGCAGAGACGGGGACAAAGGTCGCAGCTCATGGACGCCTGCCGCAAACGAAATTGCGCTCCCAGTAGGCCTGATGGAGGCTGCTGCGGGCCACCTGCCCCTTGGAGGAGGAGGCATGGATCATGGTGCTGCTGCTGATGCAGATGCCGGTATGGTTCACCTTATCACTGGAATCGCTCTTAAAGAACACCAGATCCCCGGCTTGCAGGTCGCTCATGGAGGTGATCAGCTTCCAGTTGCCGTTTTGCGAGTAACCCCTGGCGCTTTGACGGCTGGCATAATGGCCGCTTTGCCGGAGGCAATAATACACGAGGCCGGAGCAATCGAAGGAATCCGGGCCCTCCGCACTCCATACGTAGGGCTTGCCCAACTGGTCCTGGGCGGCGGCCACGATGCTGGAATAGGTCTTTTTGCCGGAGGAGGAAGCTTTCGTGGCGGCAGGTTTGGGCGTGGAAGGATCCTTTTTCGAAGTGGCCTTCGCGGTGGCTCTGGTGGTCTCTTTCGACGATTGACCGGAGGAGGTGCGCTTCGCTGTAGGCCTGGGCGTGGGGGTATCCGTAGGCAGGGCCGGAAGGGGCATGGCGTCTTCGGAATACAGGACGCTCCATGCGTCGTAGTTAAGCTCTCCGCGAACGTCCAACCCGTTGATAGCCTGGAAGAGCATGACCGCCTGTTCCGTATTTGGGCCAAAATAGCCGTTGATCCGGTCGGAATAATACCCTAGCTCCGACAGCCGCTGCTGCAATTTCAGCACGTCGGCACCGATATCCGGCCGCTTGATCCGGTAGGTCTGGGCATCGTCCGCATAGAGGGAGGTTTGGGTGTTGCCGTCGGCGATGCCGGTCTGAGCCATGTTGCAGGCGCGCTGGAACAGAACGACGGCGCTTTCGATGGATTCGTTATACTGGGAGCCGGGCATGTCGGAGTCCAGGTACCCAAGATCGGTCAATCGCTGCTGCAGGGTGATGACGGATGCGTTGTCGTCCCCCAGGCGGAGCGTGGTATAGGCGGAGAGGGTGACCACGTCGGATGCAGGCGTGGCGGATACCTCCGAAGGCGTCTCCGTGGGCAGGGCGGTAGCTGTGGGCGTGGGGGAAAAGCTGGAGGCAGAGGGGATCGCCGTATCCGTCGGCACAGGGGAGGCAGCGTCTGCCAAGGAGCTGACGGACAGGATGTTTCGGGAGATCATGGGCACATACAGCAGCGCCAGGAGCACACCGAATAAAAGGACCCCGATTAGGATCCGCGGCAATATATGCACATAGGGGAGTTTTCGACGTTTCATGGTCATCCTTTGCCTCCATATCAGTATACATGACTCGACCATTTTCGTCATGTCCAAAGTTTGAATTTTTTGCAAAAGGTTCCCATAACCATCATTGTGTGCTATACTGCATATGGAAAAGTATGGCTATCATGAATGTTGTACAGGTACGGAAAGAGTTTGCTGACAGGCTTCTGTTTTCCGATATATCGTTTGAGGTTGGGCCGAAGGATCATATCGGCCTTATCGGCGTCAACGGCTGCGGGAAATCCACGCTGATCCAGATGATGTTGGGCACCGTCCGCCCGGACGGCGGATATATCTCCGTCAGCCCTCAGTGCACCGTGGCCTGCGTGGAACAGCTGCCCAAGCTGCCGGAGGACGTGACCCTCTATGACTTTGTCCTGATGGCCCATGAGGAGCTTTTGTCCTGTGAGCGGGAGCTCGGCAATATCGCCGCGCGCATCGAAACAGCCCAGGACGAAGAGCGTCGCCGCCTCATCGACCGGCAGTTCAGGCTCATGGAGCGCTTCCAGCAGGAGGGCGGGCTGACCTTTCGGAGCATGACCCGCTCCGCTTTGATGGGCCTGGGCTTTGCGGAGGAGGAGCTAGCAAGGCCCGTGGCCCAGTTCAGCGGCGGTCAGATCGCCAAAGCCATGCTGGCCAAGGCCATCCTGAAGAAGGCTGACCTGCTGCTATTGGACGAGCCCACCAACAACCTGGACGTGGCCGCCATCTGCTACCTGCAGGAGTATTTGAGCGCCTATAAAGGGGCCTACGTGTTGGTTTCCCACGACCGTGCGTTTCTGGACGCCTCGGTGAACCGGGTGTTGGAGCTGGAGAACGGCCATTTGATCGCCACGCGGGGCAACTATACCCGGCATGTGGAGCTGAAGATGGATGAGCGGCAGATCGCGGCTCGCCGGTATCAGCAGACCATGAAGGAGATAAAGCGGATCGAAGGCATCATCGCCCAGCAGCGTCGCTGGAACCAGGAACGGAATTATGTGACCATCGCCTCCAAGGAGAAGCAGATCGAGCGGCTGAAGGAGGGGCTGGTGCCTCCGGAGAAGGACCCGGCCGCCATCCACTTCCATTTTCGAGGCGCGGAGCCCTCGGGGAACGAGATCATCGACGTGCGGGATCTGGGCGTGTCCTACGGGGATAAAAAGGTTTTCGAGCACGGGGACCTGCTCATCTGGAAGGGGCAGACGGTGTGCCTGGTAGGCGCCAACGGCTGCGGCAAATCTACCTTCCTGAAGGTGCTGACGGGACAGAAGATGCCCACGGAGGGCCATTTCCGCCTGGGTGCCGGGGTACGGCTGGGGTATTTCCAGCAGAACACCGATAGCCTGGACCCGAACTGCACCATATTGGAGGAGATGCAGAACGCCTTTCCCCACGCGCTGGAAGGGGAGCTGCGCAACTATTTAGGCGCGTTCCTGTTCCGTGGGGACGACATCTATAAGCGCGTCGGCGCCTTGTCCGGCGGGGAACGGGCTAGGATCAAGCTCCTGCAGCTGGTGATGGGCGGGGCCAACGTGCTGCTGCTGGACGAGCCCACCAACCATTTCGACATCGCCAGCTGCGAGGTGTTGGAGCGGGCGCTGGAGGCTTTTGGCGGCACAATCCTGATCGTGACGCACGATCGATATCTGGTGGAACGTTTGGCGGATCGGGTGGTGCTGCTGGAACAAAACGGGTTCATGGAGCAGGAGGAGGACCAGGAGAGCATTTTTGAACGCCTCCGGGCCCGGCCCATGCAGCAGAAACAGGAGAAGCAGCCATCTGAGAACCGAAACAATTACTACCTGAAGCAGAAGGAATACAAGGCGGCGCTGGCAGCGGCCCGGCAGGAGATCACCAAGCAGGAAAGGGCCATCGAGGAGAACGAGAGGGCCCAGGCACGGACCGAATCGGACATCGCCCAGGCGGAGGCTCGAGGGGATTTTGAAGCGATGCAGCGGCTCTGCGTGGCGTTGGGCCAGCTCCAAAGCGAGGAGAGCCAGCTCTATGAAGCGCTGGAGCGAGCCGAAAAAGAGAGGGCACAGTTGGAGAAGGAGGGCGAAGCATGAACTGGGGCGGTTTTCCCATCGGATTTCGATTCCCGGTGGAAGATTTTTCTTTGGAGACCAAGAAGCGGTGCTGGTCCTATGTGGTACTGGCCCTTCGCTATGCTGATCTTACAGACAGCACCCTGCTGGAGGCGGAATCGGCGGAGCTGTTCGATCCGGATCGGCTGATCTATATGGCCATCGTCGCCCCCAAAAGCATCACTCCCAGCCGGAAAAACAGCCTGCTCTGGCGCAAGGACGGGCGGCTCATGAGCGCGCTGGCCCTCCATGTGCCGGTGGTCCAGGAGAACTATTTGGAACTGTACACCCATGCCAAGGCTTTAGCGGACATCACGCCGGATCGAAGCGTCGATATCAAGGATGGCGCGGAAGGCCTGCTCCCGGATCGGATCGAGCTGCGGCAGAAGGCGCCGTTCCACACCAGGGCGCTGATCCTGCCGAAGGGGGAACTGCCCTTCCGGGAACGGGATGCCCTGTGCAGGGATACCATGCGGAAGCTGTACGAACAGGATGAAGGGCTGTATCTAAAGATCCTCCCCATGAGCCCCGGCGGCGAAGGGACGGTCTATACAGCCGTGGCCTTCCAACACGGGCGGCTGTTCTCGGAGATGATCCCGGATGCCTCCGGCGCCAAGCATTGTTGCCTCTTCGGCGTGCTGCCGGGCTATCGGCTGTTGATCGACGGATTCACCGTGCCGGATATAGCCGCCCCCCTGGACGAAGGATACGGCCTTGGCAAGGCCATCCGCATCGCGAAGGACAGGGGATTCAAGGACTACCATCTTTGTGCCAGGGGGCTGAAACCGCCCAAGAGTGAAGCGGAGCCCATGGAGGATGCGGAGGTATTGTACGATCTTTCCCGGCAGTTGCGCTTGTACGACAGGGTGATCCTGACCGAATACGATGCTGACGGACGGATCAAGACCGAGAACGTCAAAATAGACAGGAGGGATAAAGGATGCGTATCGTCGATATTATCGAAAAGAAGCGGGACGGCGGAGAGCTGACCCGTGAGGAGATCGAGGAGCTGATCCTGGGTTATGTGAAGGAGCAGGTCCCCGACTATCAGGTGGCCGCCTTTCTCATGGCCGTGGTGTTCCGCGGCATGACGGACCGGGAGACCGCCATCCTCACTGACGTGATGATGCACAGCGGGGACACGGTGGACCTGTCCCCCCTCAAGGGCATCAAGGTGGACAAGCATTCCACCGGCGGCGTCGGCGATACCACCACCTTGATCGTAGCGCCCCTGGTGGCAGCCTGCGGCGGCACGGTAGCCAAGATGTCCGGCCGGGGCCTGGGGCATACGGGCGGGACTCTGGATAAGCTGGAATCCATCCCCGGCGTGAACATCGAGCAGCCTTTGAACCGGTTCATGGACATCGTCCGGGAGAACGGTCTCGCGGTCATCGGCCAATCCGGCAACCTGGTCCCCGCCGACAAGAAGCTGTACGCCCTTCGGGACGTGACCGCCACCATCGGCAGCACACCCCTCATCGCCTCCAGCGTCATGAGCAAGAAGCTGGCCGCCGGGGCGGACGCCATCGTGCTGGACGTGAAGGTGGGTTCCGGCGCCTTCATGCGCACGGTGGGGGACGCCAAGAAGCTGGCCTCCCTGATGGTACGCATTGGGGCCCATCTCGGTCGTCGGTGTGAGGCTATCATCACCGACATGAACCAGCCCCTGGGCCTTGCGGTGGGCAACGCCCTAGAGGTCCAGGAGGCGGTGAACGTCCTATCCGGCCTGGTCCCCGAGGACGAGCCCCTGGTGGAGGTGAGCCTCCTGTTGGGGGCCCATATGCTCATGCTCAGCGACATCGTCAAGACGGAAGCGGAGGGGAAGGAGAAGCTGCTCCAGGCCTTGCGCTCCGGCGCGGGGCTTCAAAAGCTGCGCCGGATGATCGAAGCCATGGGCGGCGACCCAGCCTATATCGATGCGGAAAAGATCAAGGAGCTGTGCCGCGTCCGCCGCCTGGTGGAGGTCTATCCCCTGCAGGACGGGTATCTTGCCGGCCTGGTGGCGGAAAAGATCGGTATCGCCTCCCAGATGCTGGGGGCCGGTCGGGCCAAGAAGGAGGACGCCATCGATCCGGCGGTGGGCCTCGTCATGCACAAGCGGGTGGGCGATGCCCTTTCCGTCAAGGAGCCCTTCTGCACCTTGTATGTGAATGATGAATCCCATCTTGAAGAAGCGATAGCCCTGCTCCATGAGAGCATGACCATCTCCCCGGAGAAGCCCGGACCTTCGCCCCTGGTGTACGCGATCGTGAAGGAGTGAGCATGGACCATCCCTTTATCATCATCGACGGGAACAGCTTGATGTATCGGGCGTTCTTCGCCCTCCAGACGCCCATGAACAGCCGGGACGGCACACCTACGGGCGCGCTCCACGGCTTTTTGGGCATGCTCCTCAAGCTGGTGGATCGAAAACCCAGCCATATGGCCGTGGCCTTCGACGTGCACGGGCCCACTTTCCGTCACCTGAAATACGACGAATACAAGGCCGGCCGTCGGCCCACGCCGGACGAGCTCAGGACCCAGATGCCCATTCTGAAGGACCTCCTGCGGGAGATGGACATCGCCGTGGTGGAGTGCTCCTCCTACGAGGCGGACGACATCCTGGGCACCCTGTCCCGGCGGGCGGAGAAGGCTGGCCTGGACGTGCTACTGGTCACGGGGGATCGGGACGCCCTGCAGCTAACCACCGATCACA
The DNA here is from genome assembly GCA_902768995.1 of uncultured Eubacteriales bacterium. Lineage (GTDB taxonomy): Bacteria > Bacillota > Clostridia > Christensenellales > CAG-138 > RUG472. The sequence continues at coordinate 8,561 of CACXNN010000008.1, forward strand.
CCCACGTGCTCCTCACCAAGAAGGGCATCACGGACACGGTGGAATACGATCCTGAAACGCTGAAGGAGGCCTACGGCCTTACCCCGGATCACATGCGGGATTTGAAGGCACTGATGGGGGATCCTTCCGACAATATCCCTGGGGTGCCCGGCGTGGGGGAGAAGACCGCCTTGAAGCTCCTGGAAAGCTACGGCGATTTGGACGGCGTGTATGCCCATAAAGATGAGATCAAGGGAAAGCTGGGGGAACGAGTTCGGGAGAACGAAGCCTCTGCCCGCCTCAGCTACTGGCTGGGCACCATAACCACCGTCGCCCCCGTGGAGACGGAGTTGAAGGACTGCCTGTTCGACGAAGGCAAGCTGTCCAGTGCTCGGGAAAGCCTGGAAAAGCTGGGGTTGAGGAGCATCCTGTCCCGGCTGCCCGCAGCGGAGGAAAACAAACCCAAGGCGGATCGGCCCGTCTGCGAAACGGTGGAGCTCACCTCTTTGGAGGATGTGGGGACCATCGCCCGTGCTCATGAAGACTCTGACCAGCTGGCGCTGATCATCGCGCCGGGATTCTCCTTCGCATACGACGGAGAAAAGTCCTATCAGTTCATCGGCGGCAACACCCTCTTCGACGAGCCGGTGACGCGCAGGGAGCTGCTGGAGGTCCTTTTCTCTGGCAAGCCTAAAAGGGTGCTGACCTTCGACAAAAAGGCCCTGCTGCACGCCTGGCGGGAGGACGGCGTCACCCCGTCGCCTATCCTGTTCGACGCCATGATCGCCGACTATCTCTTGAACAGCAACCACCCCATCGATAGCTTCGCGGCCCTCTGCTTCGAGCGCATGAACAGCAAAACGCCCACTGCCGGGCTGCTGTTCCCGCTGATGGAGGAGATGATGGCGGAGCTGACCGATAAGGGCATGGGCTTCCTCTACGACCAGGTGGAGATGCCCCTTGCAGACGTGCTCTTCTCCATGGAGAGCATGGGATTCGCCCTGGATCGTTCGGTGCTCTCTCACCTCCATGAGGTGTTCTCCCAGCGGCAAGCCGATCTGGCGGAGCAGATATACGCCCAGGCGGGAGAGCGGTTCAACATCCTGTCCACCAAGCAGCTGGGGACCATCCTCTTTGAAAAGCTGGGCCTGCCCCCGCAGAAGAAGAACAAGACCGGCTATTCCACCGACAGCGACACCCTGGAAGCTCTGAAGGACAGGCACCCCATCGTGCCGCTGATCACGGAGTACCGCTTCGTCGCCAAGGTGGACGCCACCTTTGTGGAGGGGCTTTTAAAATCCATAGCCGACGACGGCCGGGTCCACACCAGCTTTAAACAGTGCGTGACGGCAACAGGCCGCATCTCCAGCGCGGAGCCCAATCTCCAAAACATCCCCGTGCGCACGGCGGAGGGGCGGGAGATCCGAAAAGCCTTCGTGGCGTCCCCGGGCAACGTGCTGGTGGGGGCGGACTACTCCCAGATCGAGCTACGGCTTTTGGCACACATCAGCGGGGACGAGAATCTGATCGACGCCTTCAACTCCGGGGCCGATATCCACCGGCGTACGGCGGCGGAGGTGTTCCATACCCCCTTCGACGGGGTGACCAAGGAGCAGCGCAGCGCCGCCAAGGCCGTGAACTTCGGCATCGTCTACGGCATCTCCGACTTCGGCCTCGCCCAAAACCTGGGCATACCCGTGAAGACAGCGGGCAGTTACATCAAGCGGTATTTTGAGCGCTACCCCGGCGTTCAGGCGTATTTGAAGGGCTGCGTGTCGGAAGCCAAGGAAAAGGGCTACGCCCAGACCATCTACGGCCGCCGCCGTCCCATGCCGGAGCTGAAGAGCAGCAACTACAACACCCGGAGCTTCGGCGAACGGGTGGCCATGAACATGCCCATCCAGGGCAGCGCCGCGGACATCATCAAGATCGCCATGGTCCACGTGGACAAGGCGTTGCGGGAGGCGGGCCTGCAGGGACGGCTGGTGCTGCAGATCCACGACGAGCTGATCGTGGACGCCCCAGAAGGGGAGGCCGAGACCATCCGGCAGCTCATGGAATCCTGCATGGAACAGGTGGCCGACCTGAAGGTGAAGCTGATCGCCGAGGCAGCCACCGGGAAGAGCTGGTACGATACGAAATGAGCACCTATGCACCCATCGGCCTGACGGGAGGCATCGCCTCCGGCAAAACCACCGTCGCCCAGCTCTTCCGATCCTGGGGCGCCTTCGTGGCGGACGCGGACGACATATCCCGTCACGCCCTCGATGTGGGCACCCCCTGCTACGAGCAGACAGTGGGAACCTTTGGACGACATATCCTGCTGCCCGACGGGGCCATAGATCGTAAGAAGGTGGCGTCCATCGTCTTCTCCGACCCAGAGGCCCTTGCGGTGTTGAACGGGATCATCCATCCCTATGTGCATGAGGTGATCCTCACAGATTCTGAAAGGGTCTTTTCCGAGACGCCTCGGCGTCTGATCGTTTGGGACGTGCCGCTGCTGTTCGAAACCGGGTATGATAGAGAGGTGGGCAAGACCGTGGTGGTCACTGCCCGGCAGAGCCTGCGCATCCAGCGCATCGTGGCGCGGGACGGCTCCACCAAGGCGGCGGCCCTGCGGCGGATACGGGCCCAGATGCCGGATCGGGAAAAGGTCAAGCGGGCCGATATGGTCATCCGCAACAACGGCTCCCTGGAGGAGCTGGAAACAAGAACGAGGGAAGTGTTTGATGAGCTCCTGGAAACTATGGATCGATGATCATAAGCTGGTCTGCGCCTTATTGGCGCTGATCCTGCTGGCAGCGCTGCTGTGCGGCTATTTCTTCTACGGCCGTCCGGCCCTGCTGCGCTCCAAATACAAGCTGGCCTATGAGGCGGAAATACTGGCGTCGGCGGAGGAATTCGACCTGGACCCCTATCTGGTGTGCGGCGTCATCTTCACGGAGAGCGCTTTTCGCCCTGAGGCCAGGAGCAACGTGGGTGCCCTGGGCCTGATGCAGCTCATGCCCGCCACGGGCTTGGAGGAAGCGGAGCTGCTGGAGATCGAGGGCGTGACGGAGGATCGGCTCACGGAACCGGCATTGAATATCCGCCTGGGCTGCAACTATTTGAGGAAGCTGCTGGACGAGTTCGGCACCGAGAGCGTGGCGCTGGCCGCCTATAACGCCGGGCCTGGCCGGGTCCGTCAGTGGCTGAAGGAGTATGGGAAGAAGGAGGACGGGTCCATCCTCTACATTCCTTACCCCGAGACCAACAAGTATGTGGGTCGGGTCCAGAGCGCCAAGGGCGTTTATGAGCGGCTGTATCCCGATCTTGCGCAGAGGAACGGAGACCACTGATATGGAGTTTGTGTTGGCGATCGTGATCCTGTTGCTGGATCAAGGCACGAAGATTTGGGCCGAGAGAGCCCTCAGCCGTCAGCCCCTGGTGTTGATTCCCGGGGCGCTGGAATTGACGTATCTGGAGAATCGCGGGGCGGTCTGGGGGCTCATGCAGGGCTGGCGGATCGTGTTCCTGGTAGCTACCTTCGTCTTCTTATGCATCCTCGTCTGGTTTTACGCCAAAAAGCGGAAGGATATGACGGTGCTCACCCGCGTCATCCTGTCCCTTCTGTTCGCCGGGGCCATCGGCAACCTGATCGACCGGGTCTTTCTGGGCTACGTGCGGGACATGATCTATTTCAGCCTCATCAATTTCCCTGTGTTCAACGTGGCGGACAGCGCCATCACCATCGCCGCGGCCCTGCTGGTGATCGAGACGTTCTTCGTGAAGGGCAAAACCACCACTTTCGATCTGATGGAATCATGCTTTCCCAAGAAGGAAAAGAAAACTGAACCATGAATGCCGAGGAATTGCTCATCGCGGATAAGGAATACCGGCGGCTGGACCTTTGCCTGTCGGAAATGACGGAGCTGTCCCGCTCACGGGCCCAGAGCCTGATCGAGGAGGGGCTGGTATCCGTCAACGGCCGTCCCTGCCGACGGAGCGACGTGGTCCGACTTGGCGATACGGTCCGATACACGGTGCCCGAAGCAAAGCCCATCGAGCTGGTTCCGGAGGACATCCTTTTGGATATCGTATACGAGGATGAGGATATCTGCGTGGTGAACAAGCCCCGGGGCATGGTGGTCCATCCGGCGGTGGGGAACGAGTCGGGGACGCTGGTGAACGCGCTGCTGTATCATTTCGGCGACCTTTCCTCCATCGGCGGCGAGATACGTCCCGGCATCGTCCATCGGATCGACAAGATGACCAGCGGCCTGCTGGTGGTGGCGAAGAACGACACGGCCCATGAGAGGTTGGCCCGTCAGTTTGCCGATCATTCCGCTCATCGAAGCTATATCGCCCTGGTGGCGGGGAACATCCGGGAGGATGCCGGCACAGTGAACGCGCCCATCGGTCGCCATCCCACCGAGCGAAAGCGCATGGCGGTGGTGGAGAACGGCCGCCGAGCCGTGACCCATTTTCGGGTGCTGTATCGGTTTTCCAGCGTGACCGTCCTTGCTCTGGAGCTGGAGACGGGGCGGACCCATCAGATCCGCGTCCATATGGCCCACATCCATCATCCGGTGGTGGGGGACCAGGTCTATTCCAGCGGCAAAAATGCCCTGGGCATGGAGGGGCAGGCCCTTCACGGCTGGCGGCTGCAACTGACGCATCCGGTGACGGGAGAGCCCATGTCCTTCGAGGCGCCTTTGCCGGAGGACATGCGGCGCGCGCTGAAGCGGCTGGGGTATCCCGGTGAGTTCCCCTTGCCGAAGGAGGAGATCGTTACATGAAACGCTTGAGCTGTATCCTGCTTGCCCTGCTGCTGCTCGTAGGCTGCAGACAGAGGACCATATCTCCACGCCCGGAGAGCAAGGGAGACTATATCGCCCACGAGATGCCGACCGCTGCTCCAACCATCCAGCCGCCGCAGGCCTCGCCTACGCCAGCGGTCACGGAACCGCCTCGGCCTGCTTTAGCTACCTTCGCGCCCGTGTCCGATACGGAGCCCCTCTTTGCGGAGGAAGTGCTCTCCCAGGACGGGGAGCCGATCTTTTCTCAGATCCGCGCCTTGCTTTCGGACAAGGATCTTTCCAAGCAGGATTTCCATAATCGCCTTTCCGCCATCATCGCTCAGGCAGAAGAGATGGATCAAACCCTTCGACTCCTTTTTGAAAGGGGCCGGACGCTGACGGAGGAACGAAAGGAAAGCACTATCGACGTCCTGAGGGAGCTCGTGTCTGATGGCATGGTGGCCGATCTTGAGGATACCTATTCGAAATGCGGCGGAGAGGGAGAAGCATTGCCCATAGAGGCGTATCGTGAATCCATCGACGCCCTGCTGCAGGACCTCGTCTCCATGGAGCCAAGGACGGTATCCTTCTTCACCTTGAGCAGGAACGGCGCCAGGGAATATATGACTGTTCTATCAAGATATATGGGAGAACCCGTCGATCTCGATACGATATGGAACGCCTTGGACGAGCTCTGTCAAACGGAGGCCTATGCTCTCAGCGCCGCCATTAAGGCCGATCCGGAAGTCGTGCGCAGGAAGGAGCCCATATCGTTGGGCTCGTTTGACAGGAACCTGTCCCTGCTGCGCCGGATCAACCAAAACCTTTGCTCCCTGCCGGATGAATCCTTGCTGCCGGTCACCTATGTGACCGAACAGGAAAAGGAGATGGACCTGCTGCAGCTCGCTTTCCGCTATTACCCGGGCATGACGTTTCTGAAGGCCTATGGCGCGCAGGCCCCAGAGGAACAACAGGCCCGATGGGCCAGCGCACCAAACGGATATCTGGCAGGCCTCGCGGTGCATGGTTCCTATGCCGTCATCTCCTACCTGGAAAGCTTTGAGCTTGAATACGTCCAGTATCGCTGGTACGAGGAGATGCTGTATAAAACCTTGACGGGCATCTCGGCCCTGCTGATCCACTATTACGGCTATTCCGAGGCGGACTTGGCGGAATACCTGAAGAGCTGGGGCGCCGAGTCCTTCACCGAATACCTGTATAATGCCGCCATGTTCGATCCCTTCGAGTGTGTGATCGCTTCCTACGGGTATTATCAATATCTGGACATCTGTCAGGCCGCCTTGGACGCAGGCTGCGAAAACGAACAGCGGTTTCTCCAGGATTACCTGGCGGCCGGTCCTGCGCCCTTCCGGGAGCTGAAAGAATATATGGTCAGCCTGTACCAAATTGAAGGTTGACAAACGCTCCCTGGGGGAGTAGAATCATCGCAAATATGGGCTGTGAGAAAGAGGAGTACACCCCATTTCTTCTCAGAGAGGCGTCCGCACTGCTGAAAGGGCGCTGTCGAGATCGGGTGGAAGGTCGCTTTTTAGCCCTGCGGCGGGAAAGCCGAAAGGCGAGTAGTGCCGCACGCAGACGCTGCGTTATAGCTTCGAGGGAAACGGGGGAGACTCCGTTTAACAAAGGTGGTACCGCGAGCGCCCGCTTCGTCCTTTGACGAAGCGGGCGATTTGTTTTGCGAGAGGAGAAGTTTATGAAAGAGATGCCGAAAGCCTACGATCATCAGATCGTAGAGAGCAAATGGTACGAGAAATGGGAGAAGAGCGGCTATTTCCACGCAGAGCCTAACCCGGAGAAGACCCCGTTCACCATCGTGATCCCGCCCCCCAACATCACGGGCAAGCTCCACATGGGCCACGCCCTGGACAACACGCTGCAGGACGCCATCGCCCGCTATAAGCGCATGTCCGGGTATGAGGTGCTTTGGCTCCCCGGCACGGATCACGCCTCTATCGCCACCGAGGTGAAGATCGTGGAAGCCCTGGCGGAAGAGGGCCTGACCAAGAAGGACATCGGCCGGGAGGGCTTCTTGAAACGCGCCTGGCAGTGGCGGGAGGAATACGGCTCCACCATCGTGAAGCAGCTCAGGAAGATGGGCTCCTCCTGCGATTGGGAGCGGGAACGGTTCACCATGGACGAGGGCTGCAACAAGGCCGTGGTCAAGGTCTTCAAGTCTCTCTACGACAAGAAGCTCATCTACCGGGGCGACCGGATCATCAACTGGTGCCCCGACTGCAAGACCGCACTGTCCGACGCCGAGGTGGAGTACGAGACCCAAGCGAGCCATCTTTGGCACATCCGCTACGACGCACCCGACAAGTCCTATTCCATCACCGTAGCCACCACCCGGCCCGAGACCATGCTGGGCGATACGGCCATCGCCGTGAACCCTGAGGACGAGCGGTATAAGGACATCGTCGGCAAGACGGTGATCCTGCCCCTCGTGAATCGGGAGATTCCCATCGTGGGGGACGAATACTGCGAGATGGAGTTCGGCACCGGCGCCGTGAAGATCACGCCCGCTCATGATCCCAACGACTTTGAGGTGGGCCAGCGGCACGGTCTGCCCATCCTGAAAGTGTTCGATGAAAAAGGGTATATCAACGAAAACGGCGGTCAGTACTGCGGTCAGGAGCGCTTCGAGTGCCGCAAGAACATCGTGGCGGATCTCCAAAAGAGCGGGAACCTGGTGAAGATCGAGGATTACACCCACAACGTGGGCACCTGCTACCGCTGCCACACCACCATCGAGACCATCGTGTCCAAGCAGTGGTTCGTGGACATGAAGCCCCTCACGGAGCCCGCCCTCGAG
>CACXNN010000009.1 GCA_902768995.1 uncultured Eubacteriales bacterium
GCACGTCGTCCCTTTCTTCCACCGCCAGCCGCACCACCTGCATGTGCCAGATCACGTGGGTGAAGATATGCTGCCGCTGGACGATCTCCCAGGCCCCCAGGGGCCGGACCCCCAGGGAGGTGAGGGCTTGCCCGATCTCCGCCTGGGAGAGGTGCCCGGGCAGGTTGGGCAGCTCGTAGAGCCCCGACAGCAGCCCCTTGGCGGGGCGGCGGCGAATCAGGAAGCTGTCCCCGCTGCTCACGGCGAACACGGTCAGGCTTTCCTGCCGCTTCGCCCGCTTCTCCCCCCGGTTGGGATAGTCCCCCTGGGTCCCGTGGGCATAAGCCCCGCAGAAGGGGGCCAGCGGGCAATCGCCGCACAGGGGCGATTTAGGCAGGCAGACCAGGGACCCAAGATCCATAAACGATTGGTTCAGGTCCCCGGGTCGATCGCCCATCCGATCCCGCAGAAAGCCGGTCCACCGGTCCCGGACCCGCTGGTCGGTCACGTTCCCCCCGTCCTCGTAGAGCCGGGCCATGACCCGCAGCACGTTCCCGTCCACGGCGGGTTCCTTCTCCCCGAAGGCGATGGACGCGATGGCCCCGGCGGTGTAGGGGCCGATGCCGGGGAGCTTCACGAGCTCCGCCGCGGTCCGGGGGAACAGGCCCCCATAATTTTCCACCACCGTTTGGGCGCACTTCTTCAAATTCCGGGCCCGGGAGTAATACCCGAGGCCCTCCCACAGCTTCAGCAGCCGTTCCTCGTTGCAGGCGGCCAGGGCAAAAACCGTAGGGAGTTCCCCCATGAACCGGCCGTAGTAGGGGATCACCGCCGCCGCCCGGGTCTGCTGGAGCATGATCTCCGACACCAGGACGGCATAGGCGTCCCCCGCCCCCCGCCAGGGCAGGGCGCGCTTGTGGGAGTCATACCATTCGATCAGGGAGTCCGTAAATTCCATGAAAGCAGTATACCATATCCGCGGCGAATGTGCTATACTGGAGCCATCATAAAAGAAGAAGGACGAAGATATGGATTTTGAAGCGATCACCCAACAGGCCCGGGAGGCCATGGACATCCTGCTCAAGGCGGCCAAGCCCAAGCCCGGCCAGCTCATGGTCCTGGGCTGCTCCACCAGCGAGACCGTAGGCAGCCGCATCGGCTCCAATTCCAGCGCCGACGCCGCCCAGGCCATTTTAAAGGGCATCCTGCCCGCCGTGAAGGAGGCGGGCCTCATCCTGGCGGTCCAGGGCTGCGAGCACATCAACCGCTCCCTGTGCCTGGAGCGGGCGGACGCGGAGAAGCTGGGCCTAGTCGAGGTGTGGGTGAAGCCCCATGCCCACGCTGGCGGCGCCTGCATCACGGCCTACTACGAGCAGTGCCAGGACCCGGTCATGGTGGAGGGCCTGCAGTCGAAGGCCACCCTGGGCATGGACGTGGGCGACACCCTCATCGGCATGCACATGCGGCCCGTGGTGGTGCCGGTCCACTCCCCCCTCCGGCACATCGGCGAAGCCAATCTCGTTTTGGCCTTCTCCCGGCCCCGATACGTTGGCGGCCCGCGGGCTCAATACGTCCAGCAGGCCCGATAAATAAATATATTTTTTCTCCCCCGCCAAAAAGGCCCCAAATCGTTTGCATTTCCTAAAACAAACAGGTATACTATCTTTTGGTGCTTTTGTATGGGTCTGTGGTTGCAAGTCGAGGCCAGTCGCAGGCGAAACGATCCACGTAAGCGGGCAAAGCCCCGTGAGCATGGTGCGGCTTAGCATGGTGCGGCTTAGAAGTAAGACCAACCGGGAGACCGAGAGAGGCAGTAGTGGGGAGCCGAACGGCTTAGGAGCGAACCCTCCTGTTGGCGAGTGTGGGGGCAAAGACCAGGTCAGCCATACAAAACGGCATCAACAAAATACCAAAAGGGGAAAGTACAATGTTCGAAGACAAAGTTTTGATCTGCAGGGATTGCGGCCGTGAGTTCACCTTCACCGCCGGTGAGGAGTGCAGGAACAACCGCAAGAACGCTTCTCGCAACGAGAACCGCGAGATGTATGACGCCGTCTGCGCGGACTGCGGCGCGCCCACCAAGGTGCCCTTCCTGCCCCGGAACGACAAGCCCATCTACTGCTCTGCCTGCTACGCCAAGCATCGCGCCCAGAGATAAGCAAACGTCAAAAAAGGACCATCCGAACGGATGGTCCTTTTTTATGCTTCATCAGGGTTTTGCTCTCCCCAGGGCCAGGCGATATTCGGTGTACCGCGGATGCTTGCGCCAGCCGTCGCCGGTCATGTCGTGGCTGATCACATAGTGGAAGTTGCAGCCGGGCACCTGCTCCCGGAATTGCTGCTCCGCTTCCCGGGCGTAGGTGAAGGCGTAGGGGGTGAGCCACAGCCGTTCCAGCTGCTTGAGCCCGTAGAGGGGGCTCAGGTCCGACACGGGACAGGAGCAGATGTTGATATCCAGAAGCTTCGTGAGCCCGGACAGGGGGCTCAGATCCTTCACCGGGTCGGCGAACAATTCGAAGTAGACGAGCTCGTGACAGTCCGCCACGGGGCTGATGTCCGTGATGTCGTTGCCGGAGGTGATGAGGTACTTGAGCTTGGGCATGTTCCGCACGAACTCGATGTTGGTCAGCTTGTTGTGGCCCACATCGAGAGCGATGATGTCGTGGCAGTACTGGAGCCAATCCACGTCCTCGTTGACGCAGCCGGGCCGGTCGTAGGCGATGCTGTAGGCCTCCAGGATCTTGCCGTTCTCGTCGGTCCGCACCACCCGCCAGGTGGCGAAGTGGTCCGTGTCCGTGCGGATGGTCCAATACTTGCTGGTGATGGACCAGACGATCCCCGCCTGGGGAAAGGCGGTCCGAAGGGCGTCCATGTCCTCGTTGCCCACGCCGCAGCCGCACATCTCCAGGGAGGTGAGCTCGGTGAGCAGGGGGAGCGTTCGATAGAAGGGCTCCAGGGAGTCGATGGGCTGATCGTTGTAGTTCAGCTTATCCGTGTCGGGGCCCACCTCCACGCCGCACAGGTCCAGCTTCCAGAGCACCTCCTGCTCCGGGCAGAACGCCTGGACCATCTGTATTTGCTCCGGCTCGCAGGGAACGGCGGTAAGGTCCACGGACCTGAGCTTTGGAAGGAGCTTCAATACCTCCATATCCCATTCCTCCGGGACCGTGGCGGGGGTGAAGACCTCCGTCTCGTCGGTGATCTCAGCGCCGCAGAGGGTGGCGGAAAACTTCAGTTCCTCCAAATCCAGGGCCGCCAGCTGCGCCGCGTGCGCCCGGACGTCCAGGGTGCAATTTCGCAGATCCAGCTTCCGCAGGGCCGGGTCCGCCGCCAGGAACGACGCCACCTCCTCCCAGGTCGTTTCCCCCTCGAAGGCGTACTCCGTGGGCAGGGGCGTGGGCTCCGGGGTGGGCTCAGCGGTGGGTTCGGCGGTGGGCGCCTGGGTGGGCGCCGCCGTGACCGCCGCTTCCTTGACCGGTTCCGAGGCAGGCTGGGCTGCCGTAGGTTCGCTGCAGGCTGCGCTCCCGATGCTCAGCATCAGGACCAAGCCCAGGCAAAGGGTTCGAATGGTCCGTTTCATCAGTGCTTTGCTCCGTCTCCGTAATGATTGACTTCGTCGGTCACCTTGGGCACCAGCCGGGAATAACCCCAGATCATGGCGTCGGCCCAGGTCCGCTGGCCGGCCTTGGCGGACTGCCAGTTGATATGCTCGCCCATGAACACCATGGCCGCCGAGGCGCCTCCGTCCAGATTATAGGCCACCTTCGCCCCCCGATCCACGAAGATCTGGGCGAATTCCCGCAGGGTGTAGCCGTAGGCGCGGCGGGCGTCCCGGCCGTCGGACACGATGACGAGGAAGTGGCCCGGCTCGATCAGGCCCACGCCGCAGCGGGGGTTCTCCATCTTGACCCGATGCTTGTCCACGTCGGGACACACCTGGCCGTCCTCCACCAGGATGGGGCCGAAGCTGTAGGAGGCGGTGACGCCGCTGTCCAGCAGATCCAGGCCCGAGATCTCCCGGGGATGATAGACCTGCATGGTGAAATCGTCGTTGATGACCAGGGTGCTGTCCCCGGCCCGGTCGGAATAGAGGATGCCGCTGCGGATCAGGATGCCCTTTTGGTCCACTTCGGCGTTGTTGATGTTGTCCCCCGTGACGGCCAGCACCGCCCGATAGTTCCGGGCCAGGCGCCAGGGCGGCTCGTTGGCCTGGGCGATCTCGTTGCGGGCAGACACCGCGGAGCGGAAGCTGTTGACCTTCCGCATGCGCACATGGGCTACGTACTTCACGTAGGGACGGTTCAGCTCGTCCCAGGTATCCTCCCGGTCGATGAGGATGGACAGGATGTCGGAGCGATATTCCCAGTGGCCGTTGTCATAGTCCTGGATCACCACCTCCGCCGGCTCCCCCTCCTGCCGGAAATACTGGTCGTCAGGGTCCGGCGTGGGGGTGGGGTCGGGTGTGGCGGTGGGCTCCGGCGTGGGAGCCTCGGTAGGTTCCGGGGTGTCCGTGGGCTTGGGCGTATCCGTGGGCGCCGGCGTGTCCGTAGGCGCGGAGGTAGGCGCCGCTGTGGCCGCGAGGACCGCAGCAGGCTGCCGGTCCGCGTCGCCAGGCCGGGTCCAGGAGTAGCCCACATAGGCCAGCAGGCCCGCCATGACCAGCAGGATCAGGGCCATGGACCGATTCTTCTTCACCAGGCACAGGGCCACGATCATGAAGACGCCGCTGGCCGCGTAGAGGGCGATGGTCCCTCGTCCCAGGCTGTCGATCCATTGGAGCAGGGCGCTCCTTTCCGGCTCCTCCCCCTCCTCGGCGGGCGCCGCCGTAGGCGCGGCCGCAGGCGCGTCCGTGGCCGCCGCGATGGGTCGTTCCGTGGGGGCGGGGGTATCCGTTGGCGCGGCGGTGGGCGTCGCCGTGGGGGTGGGCGTGGGCTCCGGCGTGGCGGTGGGGACGGGCGTAGGCGCCTGATAGGCGATCAGGGTCCCCAGATCAAGGTGCTCGAAGAGATCATCCTTCGCTTCGTCCTGCCCCATCGTGGTATAGATGAGCTCGAACCGGGGGCTCTCCGGGATGATGGTGCCGAAGGAGGCCTCCGACAGGTATTGGGCGTACCCCTCCTGGGCCACGTCCAGGGCCGTGCGGCCGTCGTAGACCGCCAGAGGCGCGTTCCCGTCCAGGACGGTCTCGCCGTCCGAGGACAGCTGATACAGCTTCTGGATCGGCAGATCGGAATAGGTGGTCTGCCGGATGACCGCATCCCGCACCAGCTGGGCCGTGAACTGGGCCCGGGCCAGGGACTGCTCGTCGTCCGGGTCGCAGGTCACCACCACCCGGGGGCCATAGATATGGAGAAGGTCGGTCACCTCCTGCTTGAGCTGAGCGGACTTCCAATAATAGGATACCCGATTGACATCGGAGGTCAGATGGTCTTCCCGCTGCAGGAACAGGGGGATCACGTCGAGGCCCATGGCGTCCAGGGCGCGGAAGGCCTCCTGGACCTGGTTGCCGTCGTCCCGGCCCAGGTAGACCACGGCGGTCTTGACGCCGTGCTCCCCGGCGTAGAGGGGCAGGAGCCCGCCCAGCATGTCCAGCTCGTCGCTGACGCCGGACAGGATCAGCATCAGATCCACCTTCTCCCGCCGGGCCAGGTTGACGGGCGCGGCGCCCGGAGCCAGGACCTTCGCCTCGCAGAGGCTGATCATGGTGGCCCGGCCGCCTGCGGCCAGGATCTCCATCCGGGAAGCGCCCTCCGCCGGCAGATACATCCGGTAGCTCAGGGGGCAGTAGACGTTTTCCGACAGCAGCCGGTCATCCTCGCTGAAAAAGCGGATGGTGGCGCCGCAATCCCGGCTGTACCACTGCTTCTCGTCGAACCACTGGAGCAGCACCCCGTCAGCTTCCCCCTTCCAGGAAAGGGACAGCCGCTGGCCGGCGGTCAGGGTGAAGCGGGTGCGATAGTCGTCATCCCTCAGATGGTCGGCAGCGGCCTCCCGGCCCGCGGGCACGGTGAGCTCATAGCTCAACTCCCCGGCGGGAGCCGTGGACGCCGCGGCAGGCGCAGCTATGCCCAAGGTCAGGGCCAGCAGCAGGATGAAGATGATCGTTCGTTTTGCCATGTGGTTCGTTCCTTATCGTTTCCTGGCTTTGATGGTGCGGATCAGGAAGAAGCCCAGGACGATGCCCAGCAGCACCGCGACGACGTGGACCAGGGGCTGGCCGCCGTCCCCGCTCTGGGAGACCGGGACCGCCGTGGGGGCAGCCGTCTCGAGGGGGGCCGCCGTGGGCGTATCCGTGGGCACCGGGGTGGGTGTGGGGGTGGGCGTGGGCGTCGGCGTGGGGGTCGGCGTGGGCGTCGGCGTGGGGGTGGGCGTGGGCTCCGGCGTGGGGGAAGGGGTGGGCGTGGCGTTCAGGATGACCTCCGCCAGATCGTTGTGCTCGATGTGCTCGAACATGTCGCTGCCCGTATCCTCGCCCACGGTGGTGAAGGTCAGGCCGAAGCGGCGCATATCGAAGAATCCGTAGTCGTTCCGGGTGGGCCGATAGGAATACTGATGCTGGGACTTGTGCTCCCCGAAGGCGCGCTGGGCCACCTGGAAGGCGGTCATGCCGTCATAGGCTGTCAGGGGCTCGTAGGGCTCCAGCATGATCCGGCCGTCCTGGGCCAGATGATGATAGACCTTCTTCACGGTCCAGGTGCCGTATTCTGCCGCGGAATCCGGATCGTATTCCGGATCCTGGGCCAGGGTGGCCGCCTCCAGGACGGCGTTGGCCGATACCACGTGCTGCCAGTGGCCGTATTCCCCCTTCAGATCCTGGGTCACCACCACCAGGGGCTTGATCTTCCGGTACAGCCGTACCAGGGCCAGGGTAACATCCTGCTGTTTGAAACGTCCTTCCTTTGCCGCTTTTTCATTGGCCGAATAGATGTCCGCAAAGCCCAGGAAATAAGGAAGCGTGTGCATCCCGGCGGACCAGACGCTGTTGATGGCTTCGTGGACCCGGCCCATGCTGGGGGTGGTCACGTAGGCGAAGGTGCCCGTATAACCCTGCTCCGCCACATAGATGGGATATACCGCACCCAGGAAGATCCATTCGTCGTCGGGATGGGTGGTGACGATCAGCAGATCCGTCCGGGTCACGGAGGCTTCGGGCTGAGGGAAGCTGTCGGGCAGCCGGCCGGGGCCCAGGATGGTGAGCTCGCAGACGCCGAAGGACTCCTCCCGAGCGGTGATGTCCACGCTGCAGCACCCTTCCTCCAGCGTCACGGCGCAGCAAAGGCTGTCGGAATCCACATCCAGGGTGAGGAGCAGGGTCCCCTGCCGGTCGAACTGCTGCAGGGTCATCCGGGCCGTCTGGGTTTGAAAGCGGAAGAACAGGATGTGCATGGTCAAGTCCCCCTTGGGCCGGATATGCAGAACGTCCTCGGGACCATAGGTGTTGTAGGTCACCAGCTTGCCGTCGTGGGTGTAGAGCGCGTTGATTTCCGAAGACCCTTTTTTGTGTATTGCAGCCAGAAAGATAAAACTTCTGGTGATATCCTCCGCTTCAGGTTCTGTTTCCTCCGCCCGGACGGGCACGATGCAGAGCAGCATCAGGATGGACAGGCACAAAACCCAGAGAAGCAACCGTCTTTTGTTCATGGAGCGCACATTCTCCTACTATAATATGTAAGAAGTATATCTTTTTTCCTCTGTCGAATCAAGAGCGTATTGACATTTTCATGTGGTTGACGCAAAATAAATGATATGAGTGATACAATGGAAAAATATATGGAAACCAACGAAGAACCCGCTTCCCAGGCCCCCTCGGAGCCCGTGAAAGGACCTGACGCCGAGCCCCTGCCCGTGCCCGATCCGGAGCCGGCAGGCGAAGCCGATCCCACGCCTGATCCGGAGCCGGCGGCGGAGACCGCCTCCGCACCGGACGCGGCGCCCCCTGAGAAGGCAAACGCCGCCAGGAAGGACAAGCCCCGGCGGCCCGTCTTTTTGATCCTCCTGCTGGTGGTCCTGCTTTTGGTCGTGGCCTGCGCGGCGGCGGCCGGCAGCTACGTCTATCTGCGGCTGGACAACCTGGAGGAGGCTCGGCAGGTGGCGGACGATCTCAAGGCCGGCGGCAACTACGCCCGGGCCCTGGACCTTTACGCCCGGCTCCTGGAGGACGACGCCCTCAGCTTCACCCCCTTTACCAACGCCTTCGTCTCCGCCGGGGCCGACGGCGTGGTGTCCTGCGCGGACGCCCTTTTGGAGACCAGCGAAGGGGCCCATTATCTGGCGGAGAACGACGTGCTGCAGAAGGCCCAGTCCCATGCCACCCATCCCGCCGTGCCCGCCTCCTTCTCCCGAGACATGGAGCGCCGCGCCCTGCTCTGCCAAGCCATCCTGGCCCAGGAGGCAGGGGACCTTGAAAAAGCTTTGGAGCTGCTGAACCAGGCGGATCTGCGCCGGGAGCTGTCCTACCCCATCGAATCCGTCCTGGATCGGGAGGCCACGCTGGCTGCCGCCCTCCAGGCCCGGGAGGAGGGCCGGTACGAGGACGCCATCCGTATCCTGACCCGGTCCATCCTGGAGCCGGAGATGGTGGCGGAGCTCCAGCAGCAGATCGTAGAGGAGCAGGACGCCCGGATCATGGCCCAGGCGCAAGCCGCCATGGATGATCTGGACCCGGCCACCGCCATCCAGACCCTGCGGGGCCTCTCCAAGGCCGAGGATCAGATCGCTTGGGAGCAGGCGTTCACCGAGACCTGGGCGCGGAAGCTTTCCGAGCTCCATACGGCCTATGAAAACCGGCTCTGTGCCGGCGCCTGGTACAGCCTGGTCCTGGGGGACAAGCCCCTGCTGACCGGCGACAAGCGGTATGACGGCCTGGCCGCCGCCCTGACCACCGAGGGCAGGACGGTAGCGGGCACCTTCTCCCTGATCCAGCTGAAGGACGGCCAGGTGACCCTCCTGGGGGATACCCTGGGATCAGAAGCCGCGGCCAGGGAGATCACCGACGCCAAGGACGCCGCCCTGGGCCTGAACCACGGCCTGGTGCTCCATGGGGACGGCACCGTGACGAACCTGGGCGCCCGGCAGTACGGCCGGGGGGCCGTGGCCGATTGGACCGACATCGTGCAGGTGGCGGCCGGCGGTTTCCACAGCCTGGGCCTGAAGGCGGACGGCACCGTGGCGGCGGCAGGCCTGGATCTGGACGGCCAGTGCCAAGTGACGGGCTGGACCGACGTGGTGGCCGTGGCCGCGGGGCTGCGCCATTCCGTGGCCCTGACCAAGGACGGGCACGTGGTGGCCACCGGCGACAACAGCTTCGGCCAGTGCGACGTGTCCCTGTGGGAGAACGTGATCGAGGTCCGCTGCGGCGGCAACTTCACCCTGGGCCTCACCGCCGACTGGCGGCTGCTGGCCACCGGCGACAACAGCTGCGGTCAGTGCGACGTGTCCGGCTGGCAGGAGGTCCTTTCCTTCGACGCGGGCCTCTGGCACACCGTGGCCCTGCTCAGCGACGGGCATGTGGTGACCACCGGCTCCGACACCCACGGCCAGCGGGCCGTGGACGGCACCGTCCTCTTCGCCTCCAAGCGCGCGCTGGGCCCCGTATCCCCCGCCGAGGCCAAAGCTGAGACGGAGTTCGTCTATTTCGGCCATCCCAGCGACGGGCCCTGGCTGTACTATAGCGCCGAGGGCTGCCTTATCATCGCCTTCGACGCGGAGGCCGGCCGGATCAAGCCCACCCGGGCGGACCTGATCTGCACCGACGGGCACCCGCCCGTAGGCATCCTTTCCGGCGGCGGCGACAAGCCGGGGCTGGCCGTTCACGCCACCATACTGGCCAGGCAGAACCAGGCGGTCTTCGCCCTCACCGGCGACTACTTCACCTTCGGCTACAACGCCGACGGCCTGCAGATCCGCCGGGGCGTAGTGTTCAAGGAGGATCAGGACGAGCTGGGCTTCGGCTTCTTCCCCGACGGCTCCATGCGGATCATCGACCCCAAGACCACCACCGCCGAAGAGCTGCTTAGGCAGGGCGTCCGGGATTCCTGGGTGTTCGGGCCCACGCTGATCGTAGACGGTCAGGCCCGGGACATCAGCTATCACCCCCTGTCCTACAACGACGTGACCATGCGGACCGTGGTGGGGTCCCTCTGCCCCTACCACCATATCGCCGTGGCCTACAGCTCCTCCACCCTGGCGCAGGTCATCGACAACCTGCTGGGCTATGGCTGCAACATCGCCTACAACCTGGACGGCGGCCGTTCCTGTATGATGGTCTTCATGGGCAACAAGATCGTGAACCGGTCCATGTACATCAACAACGGCTGGCGGGGCCTGCAGGATATGGTGGGTTTCCTCACCAGCGATCTGGTACCCCGTTCCTGATATCATCCTTCCCTCAGGCCGTCATAAAAGGCGGCAGATCATTTGCGGCAGGAAAGGCAAAAAACGGCATATGTAGAAAGGACGCATAACTGCGTCCTTTCCCAATTAAATGCCGCAAATTAGCCGTTTTTCCGGCCCGTCGCATAGCTAACTATAGCTCGGGCACGGAGAAAACGGCTTCTGCCATCCTTCCTGACGGCCTAACCCCAAGCGGGGGCTTTTTCTTTTTTATCTTGACATCGGGGTCTTTTGGGCATAGAGTAGGGCCACTGTATGAAGGATGAAGGAAACGGGAATGGAAACGCGAAACGACCTCATCGAAGGACCTATCGTCAAAAAGCTGGTGCTGTTCTTCTTGCCCATCGCGGCAGGCACTCTGTTCCAGCAGCTCTATAACGCAGTGGACGCCTTCGTGGTGGGCAAGTTCGTGGGCACGGAGGCCCTGGCCGCCGTGGGTGGCAGCCCCGCCATATTGAGCAATCTGATCATCGGGTTCTTCGTGGCCCTGACCAGCGGCGCCGCGGTGGTCATCGCCCAGCTCTACGGGGCCCAGGAGTACGAGCGGGTGTCCGCAGCCATGGGGGTCAGCTACCGGCTGTGCGTGGTGCTGGGCCTGGTCATGGGGGCCCTGGTGTGCCTGTTCTCCCCCCAGCTCCTCACCCTGCTCAAGACCCCGGCGGACACCTTCGACAAGGCCCTGCTCTATCAGCGTATCTACTTTATGGGCGCGGTGTTCCTGCTCCTCTTCAACATGGGCTCCGGGATCCTGCGCTCCATCGGCGACGCCCGCTTTCCCTTCCTGTGCCTGTTCGTGAGCTGCGGCCTCAACATCGTTTTGGACGTGGTCTTCGTTATCGTCTTTGCCTGGGGCGTCATGGGCGTGGCCGTGGCTACGGTGCTGAGCCAGGCGGTGGCGGCCCTGCTGGTCACCGGCAAGCTCCTGACCCTGAAGGGGCCCTTCCGGCTGCGGTTCAGGAGCAAGGGGGACCGGCGGCTCCTCGTGCGGATGCTGCGGATCGGCATCCCCTCCGGGGTCCAGAGCTCCATGTACGGGCTCTCGAACCTGCTGCTGCAGGTGGGCGTCAACACCCTGGGCACGGTGGTGGTGGCCTCCTGGGCCATGAGCGGCAAGGTGGACGGGGCCTTCTGGGCCATCACCAGCGCCTTCGGCACCGCCCTCACCACCTTCGTGGGCCAGAACTACGGGGCGGGCAAGCTGGACCGGATCCGGGCCTGCGCCAAAAAGAGCCTGCTGCTCATGACGGCCATGACCCTCTCTGTCAGCGGGATACTGCTCCTCATCGCCCGGCCGTTGCTGCACCTGCTGACCAACGACGGCGCCGTCATTGACACCACCTGGTACATCATCCTGCTGTTCGTGCCCTTCTACCTCATCTGGGTGCCCATCGAGGTGTTCTCCGGCGTCCTTCGGGGCGTGGGCGACGTGCTGACCCCGTCCCTGATCCTGGCCGGGGGCATCTGCGGCTTCCGCATCCTGTGGCTGCTCACCGCTTTCAACCTGTCCCACACCCTGTTGACCCTCTGCATCTGCTATCCCCTCTCCTGGGTGGTGACGGATATCGCCATCTACCTCTACTTCCGCCGCAGCCCCGTCATGACCAGGGCCGTCCGCGTCATCGACAGCGACTACGACCACAAAACGCGATAAACCGAGGAGGAGCCCATGAACCGCAAACCAAAACGCATCCTGCTGATCGTCGTCCTGTTCGTGGCCCTGCTGGGCCTGGCGGGGGGCGTGTACTTCGGCACCTACAGCCGGGCCACCCCCGAGGCTGCGGCCCTGCTCCAGGGCAGTGACGCCGTTGAGGTCAAAGCCATGGACAAGGGCTGGCTCCTGGACGGGCCGGGGACCGAGGCCGCCCTCGTCTTCTACCCCGGCGGGAAGGTGGAAGCCACAGCCTACCTGCCCCTGCTCACGGCCCTTGCCGAGGACGGGGTGGACTGCTTCCTAGTGAAAATGCCGCTGAACATGGCCTTTATGGACCTGAACGCCGCCGCGGCCGTCCAGGCAGACTATGCCTACAACCGCTGGTACATCGGCGGGCACTCCCTGGGCGGGGCCATGGCCGCCGTCTACGCCGCCGAGCACGGGGAGGGGCTTTCGGGCCTCATCCTCCTGGCCGCCTACGCCACCAAGCCCCTGGACCAGCATCTGGCCGTTTTGGAGCTCCACGGCAGCGAGGACGGGGTGCTGAACCGGGACAAGCTGGAGCAGGGCCGGCAGTACCTGCCCTCCTCCGCCCTTGCGGAGGAGCTGCCTGGGGGCAACCACGCCCAGTTCGGGGACTACGGCCCCCAGAAGGGCGACGGCGCCGCCACCGTCTCCCGGGAGGAGCAGACCCGCTGGGCGGTGGACCGGATCGAAGGGATGATATTGGGCAAGTAAGCCTTCCATACAAAACAGGGATCGTCGCAACGACGATCCCTGTTTCTTCTCGTTTGGTGTTACTTCTGCGGCTTGTACTCGCCGAAGGTGACCTCCACGGTGGATTCCTTCCCGTCCCGCTGGATGGTCAACGTGGCCTTGTCGCCGGGCTTGTATTCGCCGATGGCGCTGGAAAGCTCCTCGCCGGAGGCGATCTGCTTCTCCCCGATCTTCAGGATCAGGTCCCCGGCCTGGATGCCCGCCGCCTCGGCGGCGCTGCCGGACACCACCTTCTCCACCATGACGCAGCGAGTGCCGTCGGAGTAGTACCACATGCGGTCCCGGCTCCGCAGCGTCACGTCCTGGGTGGACACGCCCAGATACGGACGGCCGGTCACGTACCCGTAGTTGAGCAGGTCGCTGATCTCGTCCAGCACGCTGTTCACGGGGATGGCGAACCCAAGACCCTCGGCCCGGCTGTCGCTGACCTTGGCGTTGACGATGCCGATGAGCTTGCCCGTGGCGTCGAAGAGGCCGCCGCCGGAGTTGCCCGGAGAGATGGCCGCGTCGGTCTGGATCAGGGTCATGGCCTGGCCCTCCACCTCGATGGTCCGGTTGGTGGCGGAGATGATCCCCGCCGTGGCCGTGCCCCGAAGCTCGCCCAGGGGGTTGCCGATGGCGATGACCTCGCTGCCCACGGTCAGGGTCTCGGAGTCGCCCACCACCGCCGGCGTCAGATCCTTGGCGTCGATCTTGATGATGGCGATGTCGTTCTTCTTGTCGGTGCCCACGATGGCGGCGTCATAGGAGGTGTCGTCGTTCAGGGTGACCTTCACGGACTTGGCCCCGTCCACCACATGGGCGCAGGTGGCGATATAGCCGTCCTCGGTGAGGATCACGCCGCTGCCGCTGCCGGGGACCTCGTAGCTCTGGCCGTAGCCGTACCAGAAGCTGTTGGTGGTGGCGGTGGTGATGGTGTCGATGCCCACCACGGAGGGAGCGCTCATCTCCACGATCTGAGCCTTGGTGAACTGGCTGTTCTCCGCAAAGGCGCTGACGGCGCCGGCCTTGGCCTCGCTCTCGCCGCTGTTTTGCGCCGGCGCTGCGGTCGCGTTCTCCCGCACCAGCTCCCGCTGGACGGGGGCGGTCTCCGCCTTCTCGGCGTACATCACATAGTTGTTATGGGTATAGTTGCTGATCATGAGGCCGGCGAAGAGGCCCACGACGGTGGTCAGCACCATGCAGGTCAAAAACAGGCCCACGCCTACGGACAGGCGCTGCCGCTTTCTGCTCTCACCTGGATATTCCATATGGTTCATCTCCTTTATTCGATGGTACCATCCTACCCCCCGATTTTGGCGCAAATACGGTGAAAATGTGATATATCCTTTTCATTTTTTCTTTTTGCCGCTTTTTTCTCTTTCGAAAAAGAGAAAAAAGAGAAACTCAAGAAGAAAAAGAGGAAGTACAGCGCAAGCCATACTTCCCCTTTGTGTTTCTTTTGGTGCCTTTTCTTTACAAAGAAAAGGCACAGCAGCTTTCAATCCTTCCTTATTCTATCTCCAAAAACAGCGCGCCGTCGCGCTCCATGAGCTCCCCCAAGGGGGCGATGAAGTCGATGGCGTAGAACCCCCGGGAGTCCGTGTCCTGAAGCGCCGCCCGGTAGAGCACCAGCCGCCCGCCCTCGTCGGCGAGGGCCAGGGCGTCGCCCTTCAGCAGAAAGGCCCCAGCCCGATCCTCCAAGGTCGCAAGGTCCAGCCAGCCCACCCGGGCCCCGGGGCCGGCCTCGGTCTCCACGGTGTAGGTGTAGACCAGCTCCCAGCCCTCGTCCGCGTCCAAATCAGCATACAGGGCGTTCACCACCCCACAGCCCTCGGTCCGTTCCCCCAGCCGGAGGTACCGGCCGTTGGGCAGCAGCAGGAAGCTGTACCCCAGCTCCACGTGCCGGAACAGGGTGTATCCCGCCACGGCCTCGTTCGTCGGCGTCACGTCCACCCAGTACGCCCGGTCCAGCTCCCCTTTGTGCTCCTCCGGCACCGCGTTCATCCCCTCCATCCTGGACAGGTCCGGGTCGAAGGCGAGGGCGTGGTAGTTGGGCAGGGGCGTAGCTGTGGGCTCCGCCGTGGGGATCAGGGAGGGCGTGGGCGTGGCGTTCAGCTCCCGCCGCCGGTTGGCGGACACCGTGGCCGCCGTCACCGCCAGAAGCAGCAGCAGAAACCCGACCGCCGCGGCCAGGATCAGCACCCATGTGCGCTTATAGAAGGGTCTTTCCATGGTCCATCCTTTCAAAGGTCATGCCGAGGTGCCATCAGCTCCTCCATGCGTAAAAGCAGGTCCCGGACGTGGCTGCCGTCCAGGAGCCGGTGATTGAGCTGGGCCGTGAAGTTCACCAGCTGCCGCCCCTTCTCCTCGTGGACCCGGTCCCACAGCACCCGCGGGAAGCTGTCGTCCGGGTTGGTAGGCTGCTCCTGGAGCACGGACGTGGTGACGAACCAGGGCACGGACGAAATGAAGATGAGATCATCCCGCACGTCGTCCTGCACCACCATCTGCTCCCGCTGGCTCGCTTCCTTTTCGAGGGCCCGGCGGCAGAAGTCCACCATGGTCTCCCCCGGCAGGTACTCTACGTCCGAGATGCCGAATGACCCGTCCCGGCCCGCCGTGGTGTAGGAGGGGGACACGGTCTCGCAGACGGCGATGCCGTCCTTGCGGATACGGAGCCGGAAGGGCTCCAGCTCGTTCATGGCCCTCGATACAATATACACCATGGCGCGATAGAAGGACAACCCTTCCTTTTTCGTGAATCGGCGAAGCTCCGTCACGTCCAGGGGCGTGGTCACGGAGAAATAGGGCAGATACCCCCGGGAGAAGAGCCGATAGGCGTCCTTCCGGGGCCAGGTCTCCACGTCGATATATCGATCCATCAGAATACCCTCCGGGCCCACTGAAAGGCGTTGGTCCAATAGCTGTTGATCTCAGTGACGATGACCGCCTGCTTGCTGGTGGAGGGGTAGATCATCCGGTTGGCGCCCATGTAGATGCAGACGCAGTTGATGTTCTCGTTGTCCCCGGTGCGGAAAAACACCAGATCCCCGGGCTGCAGGTCGCTCATGCGGGTGATCTTGGTCCAGTCCTCCTCCTCGGCGTACCCGGCAGAGGTCCGGCGCTTCACCTTCAGGCCCATCTCCCGCAGACACCAGCACACGAACCCGCTGGGGTCGAAGCCCTTGTCCGGGGACTGGCCGCCCCGGGTGTAGGGGTAGTTCAAATACTGCTGGGCGATCATGACCAGCTGCTCCCCCTCGCTCACGTCGGGGGTGGGGGTGGGCTTCACGGTGGGTACGGGCGTCTCCTCCGGCGCGTCCGTAGGCGCCTTGGTGGGCGCGGGCGTGGCTGTAGGCGCTGGCGTGTCCGTGGGCGCCGGGGTAGGCGCCTTGGTGGGCAGCAGGGTCACCACCGGCGTAGAGGACGCCGGCGCCGCCGTGATGGGACTGCTGCTCTGGATGGTGGCCACGATGCGGATGGGCTCGTCCTTCTCCACGTCATTGATGACGTGGGTGGGCTCGCCGCCGCAGCCGGTCAGCAGCAAGGCGCAAAAAAGCAGGATACAAAGGGCTCGTTTCATAGAAACACCTCCATATCCTGCACTGTATCAGAAAGACTTGTCAAGGATGCAACAAATGGGTTAACAAGCTGTTAATTCTCAGGCTGTTGAATAACGCGGCTTCTGCCATCCTTCCCAACAGCCTGATGCAGCTGGTCAAGAGGTTACTTCCGCCCCGTGGGGATCTTGTCCAGGGCCTTGGCGAGGACGAAGGACAGGACGATGCAGATGATCAGATCCACCAGCAGGTACGCCCCGTTGTAGGCGGCGGAGTAGACCCAGGCGTTGCTCCAGCCCTCGGGCACCCACTCGGCAAAGAAGATGGCGCCGGACAGGATGTGGCAGATCCAGCGGCCCGCTACGCCGATCACAGAACCGAGCTGCAGGTTCTTCACGCTGCCGGCGAGGCCCAGCATCATGAACGCCAGGGGGTAATCGAGAAGGACCTGGACCCAGTGGTAGATCTCCGGCTTCTGAATGAGCTGCAACAGGCCGTAGGCCGCCCCGGCGATGAGGCCGTTGCGCACGCCGAACTTGTTGCTGTACCAGAGGAGGGGCAGCATGGAGGCCAACGTCACGCTGCCGCCCAGGGGCATGGAGTAGAGCTTGATGTAGCTCAGCACGAAGCTCATGGCCATGCACAGCGCCCCGTAGGTCAGGGCCCGCACGTCCGTCTTGCCCTGCTTCTGGGGACGCTTGGCGAGATAGATCAGCAGCCCCACCATGACCACCAGGGCTCCCGCCGCGAAGCACCACTGGCGGGTGGTCATCTTGGCCAATTTCTCGAAGAGCACGAATTCATTCAGATACATATCCTTTCCTCCTCCATAAAAAATCCGCACCGTCGGATAACGATGCGGAAAAACTGCTATAGCGCCGCTTCCTCCGATGGCATTACCCAACAGGTTCTAAGGGTTCGTCTCAGGTCGTCCCCTACGGAACGGCCGCCCCTGCGATCAAGAGGAAGTATACGCTGTTTTCAGTCGTTTGTCAAGCTTTCTCCCCCTGTTTGTCGAGGAAGAGCGCCAAGGCGAAGCCCAGCACCAAAGTGACGCAGCCTGCGATCAGGTGCCCCACGCCCATGCCGGCGAAGTTCAGGCCGGACTTGATGAAGATGGGATAGGGGGAGGCGAGCATCAGGCCCATGATGGCATAGTAGGTGGGGACGGGGCAATGGCCCAGCAGCCACTTGATCCACCGGCTCACCAGCAGCAGCCCCAGCACTGCGCCGACGGCGAAGAAGCCCAGGGCGAACACGTGGCCCCAGGGGATGGCGGCCCCGGACAGGCCCCCCTTCACGACCTCCTTCAGGCCCGTGATGTGGCCGATGATGTCGTTATAGTAGCCCAGAGCTTCCCTTCGCTGCCCGCGTTGCCCGAGAGGTGGGGCAGGGCGATCATGATCCCCACCATCAGCACGAACATGATCGCGCCTACGATGGAAAACTTCTGCCCCTTCACCTTCTTGTAGAGCATGGGGAGGCTGCCCAAGATCATGCCGATGAAGCACAGGGCGGTCTCGAAGAGATAGTGCTCCATGAGCCACTTGATGACGAAGGCTAGGCCCAGGATGCCCACCACGATGCCGACGACATAGGGGATCAGGAACACGATGGCCGCGCGCCGGACCTTCCTATCCCGGCTGGTGATGGAGATGGCCTGTTCGTAGATGCCCATGGTCATGATCATGGACCCGCCGCTGACCCCGGGGATCAGCACGGCCAGGCCCACGAGAATTCCTTTCAATATAGCGATAACGTACTTCATGGCTCTCTAACGGTTTACATCTCCAAATTGGCTGCCGTCCGGGGGAAGGGGCCCACGTCCCGGATGTTGGTCATGCCGGTGACGTACATGACCATGCGGTCGAGGCCCAGGCCGAAGCCCGCGTGCTCCACGCCGCCGTAGCGCCGAAGGTCCAGATACCACTGGTACTCGGTCATGTCCATGCCCAGCTTGTCGCACTTAGCTTTGAGGACGTCGTACCGCTCCTCACGCTGGCTACCGCCCACGATCTCGCCCACGCCGGGGACCAGCAGGTCCGCCGCCGCCACGGTCTTGCCATCGTCGTTCTCCCGCATGTAGAAGGCCTTGATCTCCTTGGGATAGTTGGTGACGAAGATGGGCTTGTTGAACACCTTCTCGG
>CACXNN010000010.1 GCA_902768995.1 uncultured Eubacteriales bacterium
ATCCCTACCCCCTCAGTAATCGAAAACGGCGTCCCCCACGGGGATGGTGGTGGTGAGCCGTTCGCCCGGGTAGGGCTTGCGGATCTCGATCATGTTCAGCACCGTATAGCCCTTGGACCGCAGGAAGGCGATCATACCCAGGTTGTTGGGGTGGACGAAATTGAAGACGGTATCCTCTCCCATGGCGCGGGCGAGCTCCTCCGCCTTTTCAAAGAGCAGGCTGGCGACGCCTTTGCGCCGGTACGCTTCCCGGACGAATAGATGCTCCACCCACAAGCAGGGGGCGTCCATACGGCAGACCGCGTACCCGACCAGCTCGCCGCCTTCCTCCGCGGCGAAGATGGGGAAATCGGCGGCCAGAAACTCCCCGATCTCCTCCTGGGCGGCTTCAACCTTGGGCTGGGACGCTATGCCCCGGTACCCGTTCAGCGTCACCCGGAAGTTGGCCACCAGGGGTGCCAGCCGGTCCGCGTCCCTTTTCTCTATTCGAATAAAGTTCATGCTGCCCTCCGTTATGAGATCAAAACCGTCTGCCCGTCCCGGGATATCTGTTCCATGCGTCCGTCCCGGATGCGGTATGCCTCCCCTCGCAACTCCTCTTGGCCGTCTTTGATAAACAGGTAGCTGCCGTCGGGGATGGCGTAGAAGGTCCGGCCTCGGCTGTCAAGGTAGGTGATGTCCTCGAAGAGTCGCAGCCCGTCCAGAATATCGTCTTTGACCCGATCATAGTGGGGAAGCAGATTCACCTTCGTCAGCCCCAGCCCGGTCAGGAACCGCTGATAGGCGGGGTCCACGGTCTCGCCTACCTCCTCGGGCTGGGCGTAGACCAGGTCCGCGGCGTTCATGCTCCCGGCGCTGATGCCGATGACGACCCCGGTATATCCCATGAGGAGCTGCCGTAGATCGATCTGCTGAAAGAAGCGGTTCTGGGTGGGCACGTGGCCGCCGTCCAGAATGACGAGGTTCGAGCTTTGGATGAGCGACTTCGCTCTGTCCTCGTTCCGGCTGTCCAGCGTCAGGTACCGCTCCATGGGAAATCCGGCGTCCTCAAAGTAGCCCCGGGTGAGCCCGGCGTAGAAGTCCGTGATCTCCCAGGCGTCCGGGCTTGAGCAGATGTCCAAAGCCCGAATGGGGTCCGGCAATCGCTGCCGAAGCTCATCAATAAAGCCGTTAGCAGGGTTCAGGGCTCCCGTGCCCTCGGGGTTCACCTGACTGGTCAGAAAGCAGATCATATTTCTCCCCACAAACGAACATAGGCAGCGTTCAAAGCTCGATCCAATACCGCTGTTCGACCTGGCCCTCCCCATTGATAAACTCGTTTTCCAGAACGCCGCCATTCTTGATGATGGATCTGGCGGAGCCGATATTGTCCTTATCACAGGTCATCAGCACCCGCTGGATGCCCAGCTTACGGCATTCCTCCAGGGCCAGCCGCACCATCTCTGTGGCGTAGCCCTTTCTCCGCTCGCTGGGGCGGATGCCGTCCCCGATATGGCCGCCTTCCTTCAGCAGGGCATCGTTGAGATAATGGCGGATGTTCACCGCGCCCAGGAGCCGATCTCGTTCTGTATCCAGCAAAAAGAAAACCGAATCGGGCACCCTGTTCTCAGTGGCGGTTTTCAGTTCCAGGTTTTCCAGATAGTGATCGAAATCGTGATAATCGTTTTTGAAGATGGCCCAGGGGGAGTGATTGGTGTGGTTGAGCTCCTGATCCAGTTTCCATTCGTCGATCATCTCGCCCAGCTGGGTCTCGTATGCCTTTGTCAGTTTGATGAGTTTCAAGTTCATATCTGTCCTCCCTGTTGCTTGCATTCGTTTATAGCCTTCGATCCGGCATCCCTTCGTTGACCGCCGGTGCTGGCAATACTGTCCGCGCCTTATCTCAGCTTCATCTCCATGGTGATCTCGTCCTCCCAGGCTTCCCCGGTGTGGCGGAAGCCCAGCTTCTCATACAGGCGCCTCGCCGGGTCGTCGCCCTGGATATAGCAGAGGCAGACCCTGTCATATTTCCCGTCCTGCCGCATCCGATCCAGGATCAGCCCGGCGGCTTCGTAGCCAAAGCCCTGCCCCTGATATCGCTGGTCGATGAAGAACTGGCTGAAATCGTAGGCGTCTGCCTCGTCCCAATCGTGGTACATGGCCATGCCCACGGGCAGCTCGTCGTCATAAATGACGAAGGCCTGGCTGCGGCTGTCCCGGTAGGCGTAGGCCCGGGCCAGGATCCCGGCGCTGTCGGAAACGAAATGGCGCTGATCGTCCCGGACCCGAAGGCCCAGCCGCCAGTTGTCCGGGGTGATGGGTTCCAACCGTATCATCCTCTGCCTCCTTGCGCTTCGCTCCGGGCGTTCCCCGAAAGCTGTCGATCCCAAATAAATATGGTTGCCTTTTCTCCTGTGAGTATAGTATAATGTGGTCGACAAATCAAGAAGGGGCGTGACTATGAAGATTTCAAACGATATCCTGTACGTGGGCGTCAACGATCACAAGGTGGACCTGTTCGAGGGCCAGTACAAACGGCATGTGCTACAACTCCTACCTGATCCTGGACGAGAAGGTGGCCGTCATGGACACCGTGGACCAGCATTTCACCCATGAATGGCTGGACAATTTGGAGAACGCGCTCTCTGGCCGCAAGCCCGACTATCTCATCGTCCAGCACATGGAGCCGGACCATTCCGCCAACATTGACAGCTTCCTGAAGACCTACCCCCAGGCCACCGTGGTGGCCACCGCCAAGGCCTTCGCCATGATGGACAACTTCTTCGGGCCAGATCTCGTGAAGAAACGGCAGGTGGCCGAGAACGGCGGCACCCTCGCTTTGGGCCGCCACACCCTCACCTTCGTCTTCGCGCCTATGGTCCACTGGCCCGAGGTCATGGTGACCTACGACAGCGCCGACAAGGTCCTCTTTTCCGCGGACGCCTTCGGCAAGTTCGGCGCTCTCGACCGCTCCGAGCCCTGGGACGACGAAGCCCGCCGGTACTACATCGGCATCGTGGGCAAGTACGGCGCCCAGGCCATGAACCTCCTCAAGAAGGCGGCGGGCCTGGACATCGCCACCATCTGCCCGCTCCACGGCCCCGTCCTCGACAAGGATCTTGGGCACTACATCAAGCTCTATCAGACCTGGGCCTCCTATTCCATGGAGACCGAGGGCATCGTCATCGCCTACACCTCCGTCTACGGCCACACCCGCAAGGCGGTGGAGCTGCTGGCGGACAAGCTCCGCCAGGGCGGCTGCCCTGCCCCAAGGTAGTGGTCCATGACCTGGCCCGGACCGATATGTCCCTGGCCGTCTCCGACGCCTTCCGCTACGGGAAGCTGGTGCTGGCCACCACCACCTACAACGCGGACATCTACCCCTTCATGCGGGAGTTCATCGACCACCTCACCGAGCGGAACTTCCAGAACCGCACCGTGGCCTTCATCGAAAACGGCTCCTGGGCGCCCATGGCCTTCAAGGTCATGAAGGAGAAGCTGTCCTCCTGCAAGAACCTGACCTTCGCCGAGACCGCGGTCCATATCAAGTCCGCCATGAGCGCCGCCAACAAGGAGGAGATCGACGCCCTCAGTGCCGAGCTCTGCAAGAACTACCAGGCCCTGTCCTCCGAGACCGCCAACAAGAACGACATGACCGCCCTCTTCAAGATCGGCTACGGCCTGTATGTCGTCACCTCCAACGACGGCAAGAAGGACAACGGCCTCATCGTCAACACCGTGGCCCAGGTCCTCAACATTCTCTCCGAAGAGGCTCCCTTCTCGGTGTTCGAGAACTTCGGCTTCCAGTCCGGCCGGACCGCGGACAAGTTCGCCGGGGAGACCCTGACCCGGACGGACAACGGCCTCGTGATGCTGAGAAAGTACGTGAACGCCGTCATGTCCCTGAAGGTGATCCAGTACATCGACCTCGGCACCCACGGCATGTTCATCTGCGACGTGACCGAAGCCCGGGTCATCAGCAACGCCCCCTCCATGACCTACGCCTTCTACCACGCCCACGTGAAGCCCCGCCCCGCCACCGAGGGCAAGAAGGGCTTCGTGTGCAAGATCTGCGGCTACGTCTACGAGGGCGAGACCTTGCCTGACGATTTCATCTGCCCCCTGTGCAAGCACGGCGCGGCGGATTTCGAACCCATACAATGAGCTAAAGGAAAGGAGATACCCATGAACAAGTACGCCGGAACCCAAACCGAGAAGAATCTGCAGGCCGCCTTTGCAGGCGAGTCCCAGGCCAGGAACAAGTACACCTACTTCGCCTCCAAGGCCAAGAAGGAAGGGTACGAGCAGATCGCCGCCCTGTTCCTCATGACCGCCGACAACGAGAAGGAGCATGCCAAGATGTGGTTCAAGGAGCTGGAGGGCATCGGCTCCACCGCCGAGAACCTGCTGGCCGCCGCCGAGGGCGAGAACTACGAGTGGACCGACATGTACGAGGGCTTCGCCAAGACCGCCGAAGCGGAGGGCTTTGCTGAGCTCGCCGAGAAGTTCCGCCTGGTGGGCGCCATCGAGAAGCACCACGAGGAGCGGTATCGGGCGCTGCTGAAGAACGTGGAGACCAAAGCCGTCTTCGAAAAGAGCGAGGTGAAGGTATGGGAGTGCCGCAACTGCGGCCACATCGTGGTGGGCGTCCGCGCCCCCGAAGTCTGCCCCACCTGCGCCCATCCCCAGAGCTACTTTGAAGTGTCTGCCGACAACTATTGAGGAGGAGTTATGGAACAGAGGTTTTTCGCTTGTGAAATCTGCGGCAACATCATCGCCATGGTGAAGCCCTCCGGCGTGCCCGTGGTCTGCTGCGGCCAGAAGATGAAGGAGATCGTCCCCAACACCACCGACGCTTCCCAGGAGAAGCACGTGCCCGTGTACACCGTGGAGGGGAATCTGGTGAAGGTCCAGGTGGGCTCCGCCCCCCATCCCATGCTGGCGGCCCATCACATCGAGTGGGTGAGCCTGCAGACCAAGGCCGGCAACCAGCGCAAGGCTCTTGTGGTGGACGGCGCCCCCGAGGTCACCTTCGCCCTCACCGACGGCGACGAGGTGGAGGCGGTCTACGCCTACTGCAATCTCCACGGTCTGTGGAAAGCATAACCAACATACGAAAGGAGAACCAGCTATGAAGTACGTTTGCCCCTGCGGCTATGTGTACGATCCCGAGGTCGGCGATCCCGACAACGGCATCGCCCCCGGCACCCCCTGGGAGGAGGTCCCCGCCGATTGGACCTGCCCCATCTGCGGTCTGGACAAGGATTCCTTCACCGAGGAGTAAGAAGATTCAACGGAGAAAAGAAGACGCCCCTGGGCGTCTTCTTTTCCTGTTGCGATTTTTGAGGAAATAGGGTAAACTGTTCAACAAACGGTATCTATACACAGGAGGAAAACCATATGTTCAAAGACAAAGCGGGCAACTTCTCCCCGTTCAAACTGATCCTGACGATCTTCGTGGTGATCCTGGCGGTCATCTTTCTGGGCTCCAGCTTCGTGGTGATCCCCGCGGGTCACACGGGCGTGGCGTTGACCTTCGGCAAGGTGGAGGACGTGGTGCTCCAGGAGGGGCTCCACTTCAAGGTGCCCTTCGTCCAGAAGATCGTGGTGGTGGACAACCGGATCGTGAAGCTGGACGTGAACACCGAGGCCTTCAGCAAGGATCTGCAGACCATCACCACCGTGGTGGCCGTCGGAAGGAGAATAGCCAGACCCTCTATAAGAACGTGGGCATGGGCTTCGAGGAGGTGCTCATCACCCCCGCCGTCAACGAGGTGCTGAAGGCGGTCACCGCCAAGTACACCGCTGTGGAGCTGGTCAGCAGCCGGGCGGAGGTGAGCATGCTTCTGGACGAGGGCCTCAACGAGAAGATGAACGCCTACGGCATCTTCATCAACGAGCTTAACATCATCAACTGGGACTTCTCTGAGGAGTACATCAACGCCGTGGAAGCCAAGCAGGTGGCGGAGCAAAACCTGATCAAGACCCGCACCGAGCAGGAGCAGGCCCTGGTCATCGCCAACACAGGCCAACGAGATCAAGGTCCTGGCCCAGGCCAACGCCGAGTCCAACCGGATCATCACCGAGTCCATCTCGGAGCTGCTCATCAAGTATCAGACCGTGGCTAAGTGGGACGGCAAGCTCCCCACGGTCATGTCCGGCTCCGACAACATGCTCATCGACATCCCCCTGACCTCCGCCGTGGAGCAGCCCGTGGGCTAAGGCCATGGATAAGCGCAAGCAGATATTGGAGTCCATCTACGGCGACGGCCGGGAGGAGACTCGCCTCATCCGGACCCGCCACGGGCAGCTGGAATACTTCACCACCATGACCTGCATCGAGCGGTACGCGCCCAACCCCTGCCTCACCCTGGAGCTGGGGGCGGGGACGGGGGCCTATTCCCTGGCCCTCGCCCAAAGGGGGTACAGCGTGACGGCCCTAGAGCTGGTGGACAAAAACGTGCAGATCCTGCGGGAAAAGGCCAAGGACGTGCCCAACCTGAAGGTGGTCCAGGGGGACGCCCTGGATCTTCGGGACTTCGCCGACGACACCTTCGATCTGACCCTGTGCCTGGGGCCCATGTACCATATCTACGGCAAGGGCGGCATGGACCGGGTCCTGGACGAGGCCGTCCGGGTCACCAAGCCCTGGGGCAAGATCCTGGTGGCCTTTTTGTCCGTCCATGCCATCCTCTACAACAACTACCTGCAGCGGCCGCCCTACAACTTCCAGGCGGGGATGGAGGAGAACTTCCGCGAGGACTACAAGACCGTCCGCCACTTCCCGGAGCAGGGCTTCACCGGCTTCACCCTGGAGGAGATCGACGAGCTGTTCCGCGGCCGGAATCTGGGTCACTCCGCCACCGTGGCCACCGACGGCATGCTGGAGCTGGCCGAAGGGCGTTCGGACTTCTTCCTGTCCGACGACGACTTTCGCCTCTTCCGCGCCTACCACATCCTGCACTGCCAGGACCCGGAGCTCCTGGGCGCCTCCAGCCATCTCTTGTACTGCTGCTACAAGCGGTGAACGCACAAAAAAAGAGCCACCCTCTCGGGCGGCTCTTTTTGATGCTTAGTCGATGGCGATGGTGCGCTTCTCCTCGATCTTCTTCTGGTCCTCCTTGGGGAATTCCAAGGTCAGGATGCCGGCGTCGTACTTGCCCTTCACGTCCTCGGCCTTTACGTCGCCGATGTAGAAGGTACGGCTGCAGGAGCCGCTGTAGCGCTCCTGGCGCAGGATCTTCTTGCCCTTGTGCTCTTCCTTGTCGAGAGACTTCTGGGCGGAGACGGTGAGGTAGCCGTCCTTCAGATCCACTTTGATATCTTCCTTCTTAAAGCCGGGCAGCTCGATGGCCATCTCATAGCCGGCTTCGCTTTCATGCACATCGGTCTTCATCAGATTCTTGGCGTGCTTGCCGTAAAGCTCCCGGTCCATATTGAACCAGTCCCGATCGAAATCGTTCCGCCAAAGATCATCCAACAGGTTTTCTCCGAAAATACTGGGCAACATAGGTAACACTTCCTTTCAAATCATCCATTGTTCCGGGGCCTTGCCTTTCGTATCATGCCCCGTTCGTTTCCTTACGATGCACAGTATACTCCACTTTTTAGCACTGTCAATAGGAGAGTGCTAACTGTCAAAATTGAATCACGATCGACAAATTTCTGTCAAATTTCAGGGCCGAGACCGGTTCTGCAGGGCAAAAAGGTATAGCCAAAGGCGGCGCAGGGTGGTATACTGTATCATATCCCAAGGCAAGGAGAATAAGAACATGGAAAAGAAAAAAGGCATCGTATCCGAATTCAAAGAGTTCATCATGCGCGGCAACGTGATCGACATGGCCGTGGGCGTCATCATCGGCAGCACCTTCACCAAGATCGTCACCTCCCTGGTGAACGACATCTTCATGCCCGTCATCGGCGCGCTCTTCGGCGGTATCGACTTCAACTCCCTGAAGTACGTCATCCGTCCCGCCGACGAGGCCGCCGGGGTGGAGGAGGCCGCCATCCTCTACGGCAGCTTCATCCAGAACGTGGTCAACTTCATCCTGGTGGCGCTGGTGGTGTTCCTGATCGTCAAGGGCATCAACAACCTGCGCCGCAAGAAGGAGGAGCCCGCCCCCGCGCCCGAGCCCGCCCCCGCGCCGGAGCCCTCCGAGGAAGTGAAGCTTCTAACCGAGATCCGCGACGCCCTCAAGAAGTAAGACGCCACACAAAAAAGCCCCGCATGTGCGGGGCTTTTTATATGTGCTGCTTATCTCCTCCGGCGGATCACCACCACCGCCAGGGCGGCCACGAGGCCCAGGGCCAGCAGGCCGAAGACGGCCAGCAGGACGGCGATCAGGGGGCTTTGCCCGGCGGCCGCCGGTTCAGCCGTGGGGGCGGCGGGAGCTCTGGTGGCCGAAACGGGGGCGCTCGTAGGTGCCGACGTGGCCGGGGCCGTGGGCGCCAAGGTGGGCTCTGCCGTGGGTTCCGGAGTGGGCTCCGGCGTAGGCTCGGGGGTGGGCTCAGCAGTAGGCTCGGGGGTGGGCGTAGGTGGAGGCGCCACGTAGTTCGACAGGCACTCCGGGGGAATGTTCTCTAAAAAGTCGTTTTTCTCCACGTCCTCGCCCACAGTGGTGGAATAGAGGCCGTACTTGCGGCAGTCGTACCGGTTGGATTTGAGCACGTCCAGCCAGTAGCTCCGCTGGGATTTATGGAAGGCGTAGGCTTCCTGAGCGATCTCGAAGGCGGTCTTGCCGTTGAAGAAGCTCAGGGGTGTATCGAAATCCATCACCACCTGGTTCTTGTCGTACAAGTGGATGTACAGCTTCTTCACCTGCCAGGTGCCGTACTCCTCCGCGGATTTGGGGAACTTCTTGGGGTCCGACGCCGCCTCCACTGCCTCCCGGCAGTTTTTGCTCACCAGGCCGTGGCCGGTGGTCTGGGGGTTCTTGTATTCGTACTGGCCGTACTCGCCCATGATGTCGTGGGTAATGACCACCTCGGGCTTGAAGCGCCGGATCTCCCGGGTGATCTTCTCCGCGAACCGGAGCCGGCTCTCGTTTTCGATGACGAAGAACACGGGGAGGGTCCGCATGCCGCTGAACCAGAGGCCGTTGAGGGCCTCCGCATGCCGCTCCCGCTCCGGCACGTAGCAGTACACCACCTGGACCCGCATGCCCCGCTCCGCCGCATAGGTGGGGATGATGCCGCCCATCATGACCAGCTCGTCGTCGGAGTGGGCGGCCACCAGCATGATGTCGCACTTGTCGGGGGCCATCTCCCACAGATGGATGTTCTCCGGCACGTTGGCGGCGTCGTACACGTGCCACTCCGTGAGCCGGCAGCTGCCGCCCTCGTAGCCCTTCACCACTTCCAGCGTGATCCCATAGGCCCCTTCGGGCACCGTCAGGTACCCTCGGTCCCCCTCCCGATAGCGGACGCTGGTGCTGATGGGCTGCTTGTTCTCGTCGTAGAAGGTGTAGCGGCACTCGTCGGGGGGCACGATCCACTCCCAGTAGACGATGCCCACGGGCACGTCCGCCGTCCAGTAGATGCCGCCCTGGCTGCCGTTCTTCAGGTCCGCCCCGGTCTTGTAGCTGTTGTCGGTGAGACGGGCGGGGTAGTTGCAGAAGCCCTTCCAGTCCAGGGTGCAGCGGCTGTTGAGCATGGCGCTGCCGGCAGCCTGGGCCGGCCGGACGGACGGCAACAGGAGCATGACCAGCAGTATGAGACTCAGTATCCTCTTGCGCATGGTTCCCTCTTCCTTGAAAATACCTTATCCGTAACCATAGCATGATTTCCCGTTCCAGTCAAGGACGGGGCCTGTTGCCAAAGGGCGGCGATTGTGGTACACTGTCCTTACAGTATTTGTCGGAGTTTGTCCATGAAGCGTGTTTTTGTTCTTTTCATCATCATCCTGATGCTGCTGGTCCCCGCTGGGGCCCTGGCGGACCGGGGCCCGGTGCTGGGGGCGTCGGAGGACCCTGCCCAAAGGAAGCTGGAGGTGGAGGATATCTCCATCGAGCTGGGCGTGATCCTCAACATCCGCATCCGGGAGCAGAATTGCAAGATGGCCGGATACTATTTCGGCAGCATCGACAAGCAGCCCAAGGAGAAGAACCACGACTGGATGGCCTATACGGACACGTACCTGAGGACCACCAAGTTCCCCGGGAACTACTATCTCTGGCTGCGGGACACGGAGGGGAACATGTACGGCCCCACCTATGTGGAGATGCCCCAGGTGTACAATACCTACCTGCGCATGGACAACACCAAGTTCCCCGAGGAGCCCATCTCCTCCTATCTGCCCAAGTACTGCGATTATTCCGTGGAGCAGCTCAACGAGCTCATCGCCGAGAACGTGGCCAAGGCCGGCATCTACACCCGGGAGGCGGTGGTGGTGGGCATCACGGTCCAGTTCAGCAAGCTTCAGGAGTTCGGCATCCGCATCCCCTTCTTCATGTACGGCCGCTGGCCGGTCCAGGAGAAGGGCTGGTATCTGAACCCGGACTGGGGCACCACCTACGATCCCAAGACCCAGTATGACATCATCCGGGGCAACAAATGGGCGGAGCACGAGGCGGGGACCCACTGCAACGGCTTCGTGCACTACGCCTTCCGCTTGGCAGGCCTGAACGTGCGCAACACGGGCGTCATGGGCGAGACCGGCGATATCGGCGGCGTGGGCGGCCTCCACAAGAACAAGATCGGCACCTACGAGGGGCGGCCCGGGGACGTGCTCCAGGGCCGGACCAAGCCCAATCACCATGAGATGATCATCATCGACCGATACGACGACGATTTGGACGGGGAGAGCGACGGCTACATCGTGGCGGAGTCCAACGACGACGAGGGCGGCCAGGTCTACTGCAAGAAGCCCTTCGCCACCTACTCCAAGTTCTGCCGGGTGTTCAACATGGACGGGGTGTACTACAATACCGCCACCCAGCAGCGGATGCTGAAATTCTGGAGCAACTACCATATCCCCATGGACGCCTGGCCGGAGTATCTCCAAAAGGCGGTCCAGGAGCACAGCCACTACACCGTGGTCTTCGAGGACGCCCTGGGCGTCCGGGAGGTCCAGGTGCCCTTCCAGGGCGTGCTGGAGGGGATGCCCGAGATCCGGGGCATGTTCGAGGGACATGCGGATGGGGCCACTTGGAGCGAGGACATCACGGGGAAGACCCTGGAGCGGAATTACATCATCCGCGCCACGTACAAGGTGCCGGTGCCGGAGGGGTTCGTGTTCGTGCCCACTCCGTCGCCCACGCCTACGCCGGAGCCCACCCCCACGCCTACCCCCACGCCGGAGCCCACGCCCACGCCGGAGCCTACGCCCACCCCGGAGCCCACGATCCTGAAGCCCCTGGTGGAGGTGATGGACACCGCCGCCCCGGAGCTCACAGCGGCCCCTGTGCAGATCGAAGCGTCGGCCCCTGCCCAGAGCGCGACTCCTGCGGCGGCCTCTTCGGGCGGGAACGGGATGCTGCTGGTGCTGTCCGCCGCCGCGTTGATCGTGGTGGGTCTCGGCGCCGCGCTGATCGTGATCCTCCTGCGCCGCAGATGATCCAGCACCTGTTTTGACGGCCTGGACCTGTCCTTCGGGGCAGGTCTTTTATCGTTTGGGGATGTATATTTATGGCGAAAGATAGTATATTTATGCGGACATAGAATATGCACAGTTTGTACGTAGGATGTTTACAATTCCATAAAACCTTGTTCAAATCCAACTGATACAATGCATAACGTGGTCAATATGCGAAGGTATAAACATTCGTCCAAAGTCCCCATATGTAGACCATGCGAGGCAGAAAGCCGCAAAATGCGGTTCTGACGCCCTCTCTTTGGAAGAAAAAACCGCAAAGAATCGGAAAATTTTTTCGCCCCAAACATAGCGCATTTCCCGGCGAAGGGGACCGAATCGCGGTGTATGGCCGGGAATAATACAAGGAGGGCCAATCATGGCGACGAAAAAGAAAAAGCATAAGAAGCGCAGGCGGCTCATCATCCGCCCCCGGTTTTTCCTGGTGGTGGCGCTGTTGGTGCTGGCTTTGGGCGTTCTCGTGCTGCTCCTCGTTTCCCTCTTCTCCGGCGGCAGCACCCAGGAAGGCACGGCCGCACCCATCCAGAGCACTGAGGGCCAAAAGAAGGGCGGCATCTTTCAATTCCTGGTGAAGGAGACCCCGACCCCCACGCCCAGCCCCACGCCGACGCCCACGCCGGTGCCCACTCCCACCCCCACCCCCAAGCCCACGCCCCACTTCGTGGAGAACAGCAACCCCAGCCGATACGGTTACGTGCCCCATCTGCAGGTGGACGGCAAGGATGTAGACGCATCGAAGTACGTGCGGCAGGACAAGATCAGCTTCGGCGATGCTGACGAGTATGCGGCGGTGGACGGGGTGCTGACCTTCCGGGGCAACAACTACCGGAACCTGTCCGCAGCCAAGGAGCTGAACCTGACGGAGTACAAGATGTCCGTGGTGGAGAAGGTGTCCATTGGCTCCCTGAAGAAGGGCAACCGCAGCGGCAAGGGCAGCTGGTCCGGCTGCGGCTGGACGGGGCAGCCCCTGATCGTCCAGTGGTCCGACGAGGTAAAGTCGGTCATGAACCTGTACGACTGGGCCAAGCAGAAGACCAATCTGGTGGAGGTCATCTACCCCACCGAGGACGGCCACATCTACTTCCTGGATCTGGAGACCGGGAAGAAGACTCGAGACGATCTGAACTTTAGGATGCCCTTCAAGGGCACAGGCTCTGTGGATCCTCGGGGCCTGCCGCTCCTCTACGTGGGCTCCGGCGACGAATACGAGGAGGAGGACCAGAAGTCCCGGGCCATGATCATCTCCCTGATCGACGGCCGCAAGCTATATGAGTTCGGCATCCAGGGCAAGGAGCCCTTCGCCGTCCGCAACTGGAACGCTTACGACAGCGCGCCGCTGGTGGACGAAGCCACTGACACCCTGATCTGGCCGGCGGAGACGGGGATCCTGTACACCATGAAGCTCAATACGGTCTTCGACGCCCGGGGCGGCACCATCACGGTGAATCCCTCCCATATCGTCAAGCTCCGGTACGACAGCAACAACTCCTACGATCAGATCGACAAGGCCGATTCCTCCCACAAGTGGCTGGGTTACGAGGGCAGCGCCTCCGTCTGGAACGGGTTCATCTACCTGGCGTCCAACGACGGCCTCTTCCAGTGCATCGACCTCAACACCATGCAGATCAAGTGGATCGCCGACACCAAGGACGACACCAACGCCTCCCCGGTGCTGGAGGTGATCTCGGAGACCGAGGCGTACCTGTACGTGGGCACCTCCCTTCACTTCACCCAGGACAGCGGCCACAAGGGCGTGACCCCCTTCTTCAAGATCAACGCCATGACCGGCGAGATCGTGGGCCAGTACCAGCTGACGGTGGAGACCGTCTCCGGCGTGTCCGGCGGCATCCAGGCCACGGCGGCGGTGGGGAAGAACAACCTGAGCGATCTCGTGTTCGTGCCCTTCGCCCGCTATAACGGCAAGGACAAGGGCGTGCTGGTGGCCCTCTACAAGGACACCATGGAGGTGGCCTGGACCATGCCCATGGAGCACTACGCCTGGTCGTCCCCCGCCATCTTCTACAACAGCAAGGGCGACGGGTACCTCATCCAGGCGGACAGCGGCGGGGACATCTTCCTCATCGACGGCCGCACGGGGAACGTGCTGGACAAGATCAGCCCCACCAAGAACGGCAGCAACTTCGAGGCCTCGCCGGCTCTCTTCGGCGATACGCTGGTGGTGGGCAGCCGGGGTGATCAGACCATCTTCTTCATCCGGTTGTCATAGTGACTGCTGATACAAGCGCCTCGTTAGAGAACGGGGCGCTTTTCCTACCCAAAAGGAGGTAAAAACAGTATGATCTGCTTAGCAGACGTCAACGAAAATAACTTCGAGGCCCTTCGGCGGCTGGACGTGGCGCCGGAGCAGCGGCGCTTTTTGGACAGCCCCCTGGGCATCCTGGCCAGGGGCTACGTGTACCGGACCCAGCGGGCCCGGGTGCTGGCCGTCCTGGCGGAGGGGGAGCCGGTGGGCTTGCTCCTGGTAAAGGATATGGACGAGGAGCCGGCCTGCTACGATCTGCAGCAGTTCATGATCGATAGGCGCTTTCAGGGCCGGGGCTATGGGGCAGCTGCGCTGGGCCTCCTCCTGGACCGGCTGCGGCAGGAGAAAAAGTATGCGGACGTGGAGGTCTGCGTCCACCGGGAGAACGATGCCGCCCTGGCACTGTTCGAAGGGGCGGGCTTTGTGGACACCGGCTATGTGGACCCGGACGTGCCGGACTGCCTGAACCTGATGTATCGCCTGTAAAGGATGGGTATATGGCGCCTCGTGAGAGCGGGGCGCTTTTTTATTGAAGTGCCTGGCGGCATGAATTGTCCGGCAACATGAATTGCGCCTGGGGCGCATTATCGCTTGCGGCAAGCCGCTTGGTATGCTATGATAACCTAAATTAGTATGCCCCGTCGGTACGGCTGGCGGGGGAAGGGAGGACCTATGAAGCGATGCACCGTGGGCGGACAGGCCGTCATGGAGGGGGTCATGATGAAGAACCCCGAGAACGGCACCGCGTTGGCCGTGCGTCAGAGCGACGGCACCATCGTTACCGAATACTATCAGAATAAAAACCGGCACAAGAAGGGGACCTTTCCCACCTGGCCGGTGGTCCGGGGGGTCTATGCCTTCGTGGAGGCCCTGTCCGGCGGCATGAAGATCACCACCCGCAGCGCGGAGCTGTTGGGGGAGGAGATGACGGAGGAGCCCACCAAATTCGAGAAATGGCTGTCGAAGAAGCTGGGCAAGTCCGCGGGGGACATGGCCATGACCGTGGCGGTGGTCCTGGCGGCGGCCCTGGCCGTGGGCCTGTTCGTGATCCTGCCCTCCCTGGTGGTGAGCTTCCTCAAGATCGAGAGCACCTTCCTGGTGAGCCTGCTGGAGGGCGTGGTGCGGCTGCTCATCTTCATCGGCTACCTGCTGGCCATCTCCCGGATCAAGGACATCCATCGGGTGTTCATGTACCATGGGGCCGAGCACAAGACCATCGCCTGCTACGAGGCCGAGGGGGAGATGACCCCGGAAAACATCCTGAAGTATACCCGGCTCCATCCCCGGTGCGGCACCAACTACCTGTTCCTGGTCATGATGGTGTCCATCCTGTTCTTCGCCTGCATCCCGGTCCGGGCCTTCCTGCCCCGGGTGCTGACTCGGTTGCTGTTCATCCCCCTGGTGGCGGGATTGGCCTATGAGGTGCTCAAAGCGGCCGCCGCCTCTGACGGGTGGCTGGCCCGGGCGGTCCGGGCCCCGGGTCTGGCGCTCCAGCATATCACCACCGCCGAACCTACGGCGGACATGGTGGAGGTGGCCCTGGCGGCTTTCAACCTGGCCATGGACCCGCCAGACCACGATATTCGTGTGACGGTGGGCGCCCAGCCGGAAGCCCCGGCGGAAGCGGCCCCGGAACAAGCGGATGACCAGGCGTGATCTGATGGACGCCCTGCGCCCGGCGGCGGGGGAGGAGGCCGAGATCGAGGCCCGGTTTCTGCTGGAAGTTTCGATGGACGAAGCCTGGCTCAACGAGGCTGTGCAGCGGCGGCTAAAAGGCGAGCCGTTGCAGTATATCCTGGGGGAGTGGGAGTTCATGGGCCTGCCCTTCTTCGTGGGCCCCGGGGCGCTGATCCCTCGGCAGGACACGGAGACCTTGTGTGAGGCGGCCCTGGGCTGGCTGAAGAACCGGCCCGGCGCCCGGGTCCTGGACCTGTGCTGCGGCACCGGGTGCATCGGCGTGAGCCTGGCGAAGCTGGGCGGGGCGGCGGTGTCCTTTGCGGACATCTCTCCCGATGCCCTGGCCCTGGCGAAGCGGAACGCTGAAAAAATCGGCGTGGACGGCCCGTTTTACGAGAGCGACCTGCTGGCCGATGTGCCGGGGGTCTACGATCTGATCGCCTGCAACCCGCCCTACCTGACAGCGGCGGAGATGGAGAATTGCCAGAAGGAGCTCACCTTCGAGCCCGCCCTGGCCCTGTTCGGCGGGGAGGACGGCCTGGACTTCTACCGGCGGCTGGCCGCGGCATGGGCGGACCATGTGGCCCCCGGAGGGCTGCTGCTCCTGGAGATCGGCCATACCCAGGGGGCGGCGGTGCGGGGGCTGTTTCCCGGTGCAAGGATACTGAAGGACATCTGCGGCCTGGATCGGGTCGCATGGGTGGAGAGGATATGAGAGAGAAGCTGAACAAACTGAAGGCCCGATACGAGGAACTGGGGCGGCTCCTGTCGTCCCCCGACGCCATGGCGGACATGGACGCCTGGAAGGAGCTGAACCGGGAACGGGTGCAGCTGGAGGAGATCGTGGCGGTCATCGACCGGTACGAGAAGAACCTCAGCGAGCAGGCCGACTGCCGGGAGATGCTGGAGGAGCATCTGGATGCGGACATGAAGGAGCTGACGCTGCTGGAGCTGGACGAGTTGAAGGCCGCCGAGGAGCAGCTCACCGAGGAGCTGAAGCTCCTGCTGCTCCCCAAGGACCCCAACGACGAGAAGGACGTGATCTTGGAGATCCGGGCCGGCACCGGCGGCGAGGAGGCGTCCCTCTTCGGCGGGGACCTTCTCAGGATGTACCAGCGGTACGCCGAGCGCCATCGGTACGCCGTGGAGTTCGTGGAGGACAACCGGACCGAGATGGGCGGCGTCAAGGAGGTGGTCCTCACCGTCTCCGGCAAGGGGGCCTACTCCCGGTTGAAGTTCGAAAGCGGCGTCCACCGGGTCCAGCGGGTCCCTGAGACCGAGAGCCAGGGCCGCATCCACACCAGCGCCGCCACCGTGGCGGTCATGCCCCAGGTGGACGAGGTGCAGGTGGAGATCAAGGATTCGGACATCCAGATCGACACCTACAGGAGCAGCGGCGCCGGCGGCCAGCACGTGAACAAGACCTCCTCCGCCATCCGCATCACCCACATCCCCACGGGCATCGTGGTGGCCTGCCAGGACGAGCGGAGCCAGTATAAGAACAAGGACAAGGCCATGCAGGTGCTGCGGTCCCGGATCTACGACCTGTACCAGTCCAAGCAGGACGCCGCCGTGTCCAGCGCGAGAAAGAGCATGGTGGGGTCCGGGGATCGGAGCGAGCGGATACGGACCTATAACTTCCCCCAGAACCGGGTCACGGACCACAGGATCAACCTGACCCTCTACAAGCTGGAGCAGTTCATGGACGGGGATATGGACGAGCTGATCGACGCCCTGATCCTGGCGGAGCGGACCCGGCAGTTGTCGGGAGAGGATGCTTGACCTTTTTCTTTTGTCCCTTTTTTCTCTTCAGGTGAAGAGAAAAAAGGGACCGAAAAAAGAGAAGCCCAAGAAGATGATTCATTATGGAAACGAAAGTTATTTCCGTACTACAAGATTATAATACAGCGGCGAGGGAAGGCGCCAAGATCATCCGCTCTGGTGGCCTGGTGGCCTTTCCCACGGAGACGGTCTACGGCCTGGGGGCCGACGGCCTTGACGGGGCGGCGGTGGACCGGATCTTCGAAGCCAAGGGCCGTCCCAACGACAATCCGCTGATTTTGCACGTGGCCGAGAAGGAGGCCGCCTTCCGCCTGTGGGTTGCCGAGCCGCCCCGCGCCCGGGCCCTCATGGACACCTTCTGGCCGGGGCCCCTGACGCTGATCTATTACCGTTCGGATATGGTCCCCGACGAGGTGACCGCGGGCCTCGACACCGTGGCGGTCCGCATGCCGGACAACCAGGCCGCCCGGGCCCTTATCGCCGCATCGGGGGTGCCCATCGCCGCCCCCAGCGCCAACCTGTCCGGCAAGCCCAGCCCCAC
The DNA here is from genome assembly GCA_902768995.1 of uncultured Eubacteriales bacterium. Taxonomy (GTDB): domain Bacteria; phylum Bacillota; class Clostridia; order Christensenellales; family CAG-138; genus RUG472. The sequence goes on from CACXNN010000010.1 coordinate 17,833, forward strand.
CACCGCGGCCCACGTCCTCCAGGACATGGAAGGCCGCATCCCCCTCATTCTGGACGGGGGCCCCTGCCGCTACGGGGTGGAATCCACGGTCCTGTCCCTGGTCGGCACCCCCACCATCCTGCGCCCCGGCGCCGTCACCAAGGAGATGCTGGCCGCCGTCCTGGGCGAAGTGGCCCTGGCCCCCAGCATCCTGGCGCCCCTCGGTGCCGGCGAGAAGGCCGCCTCTCCGGGCATGAAGTACAAGCACTACGCCCCCAACGCCCAGGTCTTCGTGGTGGTGGGGGAGGCCCAGGCCGCTGCAGCGCGCCTTTCGGCCCTCTACGACCAGTTCGCCGCCGCGGGCAAGCGCCCCTATATCGCCGCCACAGCGGAGGCCATGCCCTTCTACGGCCCCCGCCGCTGCGCCCTTTTAGGCACCCGCCGGGACCCCACCACCCTCTGCAGCCGCCTCTTCTCCCTCCTTCGGGAGCTGGATCAGGAGGCTGACGTGATCCTCTCCGAGGGCATCGGCACCGAGGGCACGGGCCTTGCCTTCATGAACCGCCTTTTGCGCTCCGCCGGATTCAGGGTGGAATATCTATAGGAACCGACCCAAGCATCTCTTTCCCCTCCACGCCCCAGAAAGGAATGACCCATGGAACAGCAACGGTATTGCGCTTTTATCAGCTATCGACATCAGAGCCCGGACGACGTGATCGCCAAGGCCCTGCACACCGCCATCGAGACCTACATCGTCCCGGCCAACATCCGTGCCAAGACCGGCAAAAAACGGCTGGGGCGGGTATTTCGGGACCAGGAGGAACTGCCCCTGTCCGCCAACCTGGGGGACGACATCCAGGCGGCCCTCGACGAGAGCGAATGGTTTATCGCCATCTGTTCTCCCCGGTATTTGGAGAGCCGGTGGTGCCAGAGGGAGCTGGAATACTTCCTCGAGAAAAAGGGTCGGGACCGGGTCTTGGCCGTATTGGTGGAAGGCGAGCCGGAGAACAGCTTCCCGGAACGGCTGCGGTTCACCGTGGACGAAGCTGGAAACACGGCGGAAGTGGAGCCTCTGGCGGCCAACCTCAGAGGCGCCGACTGGAAGAAAAAGCTTAAGGACGAGAAGCTGCGCCTGCTGGCCCCCATGCTCTCGGTCACCTATGACGAGCTGAAGCAGCGGGAGCGGCAGCGGACGCTGAAGAAGGCGGCCGTCGTCTCCGCCGCCGCCCTGGTGGCCGCCGCGGGGCTGGCCGTGTTCCTGAGCGTGAACCACGCCCGGGCGGAACGGCTTCGCCAGGAGGCGGAGCAGCAGGCCCAGATCGCCGAAGCGGAGCGAGCCCGCGCCGAGGAGGAGCGGGCCCGGGCGGAGGAGGAGCAGCGCAAGAAGGAGCAGGAGCGAAAGAACGCCGTCTTCAACGACCTGGGCGAACGGCTGGAACGGGCTTCCGCCGCTCTGCAGAACGGGGAGAAGCGCACCGCGGCCAGCATACTGCTGGAGGCCTTGTCCGTCAGCGACGAGAACGAGGGCATGCGCCGCGAGGAGCTCATGACGCAGCTTCGGAAAGCCCTGTATATCGAGCCTCTCACCGTCGTTTCCAGCTTCAACAACCAGAACGTGCGGGTGAACGATATCACTGTGTCCGCGGACGGGACGCGAGCCATCGGTATCGTCAACAGCAACGCCGTGGCCATGATCGATCTCAACGCCGATGAGATCCTCTATCAGGTCTCCGTGGGCAACACCATGATCAACGCGCTGTCCTTCTCTCCGGACGGCACCCGCTTTTTAGCCAACTGTGATCTGGGGAGGGTCGTAACGGTTTGGAACAGTGCGGATGGATCCGTAGCCTTCACCTACACCAGCAAGGCCGATCAGCCCTATCATATCGCCAACGCCCTCTTCTGGAAGGATGCATCTCAGATACTGGTGCAGGACATGGAGCGATTCTATCTGGTCTCGGAGGACGGGACGGAGGAGCTGTTCTACACCATGGGCGACCAGATGCCGGACTACTCGCCGGAGAACAACCTGCTCTCCCGGCTGTCGGGCCGGTCCCTGGAGGAGATGTTCACCTTCCATACCGACGACTACACGGGCACCCAGGTCCTGGCCACGGCGGATCGGAGCCGGATCGTTGTCGCCGGAGCCCGGGGTGACACTGCCGTGATCGTCCTGGACGACACCGGTCGGCGGATCAGCCTCCTGGGCGTTCCCCGGGACCCCGCCTGCTTCATGCCCGGGGTGTTCTCGGAAAAGTGGTCCCTGACCCCCGACGGGCGGACGGTAGCGTGCCTGTCCCTGCTGGGGATCATCGGCGGCTGGGACACGGACAGCGGCGAACTGCTGCGGCTCAACGCCTTCGACTATAGCGAGGGGTTCGACTTCAGCAGGATCGCCTTTTCGGCGGATTCCCAGCGCATGGCCTATACGGCGGAGAACCATCTCTACGTGGACCTGGCCCGCGGCGCCGACGGCCACATCCTGGACGCCACCATCGACGAGACGTCCTTCGTGCCCTCCCTGGCCTTTACCGAGGATGGGGCGTATCTCATCCTGACCAACCAGAGCCTCTTCATCATCAACGCTCAGAACTGGGCGCTGGAACTGCTGGAGAATGCTGATTTCGGGAGCAATTACAACAACGTGATCCCCCTCAGCGACTCCTTCCTGATCACCCGGTACGACGGGACGGCCAACTTCTACAGCATGTCCTCCCTGTCCTCGGTCCAAACGGTGGACAGCTTCCAGGGGGAACTCTCCGATCCCATCCCCGCCAGCTTCCCCTGCGTGCCCCTGCAGAGCGAACATCGGTACACGGAGGCGTTTTTGCAGAGCACGGGCATGTATCTCGATACGACGGCGAAACTGGCCTTCTCCCGGGACGGGAGCAAGGCGGCTCTATACTTTGCGGACGGGGTGATCGAGCTCTTCGACACCGAGGGCGACGGCTCCGTCGGCGCCATGATCGGAGAGCTGTCCAGCCAGATCGAGGCGATTGCCATGAGCGAAAAGCAGCTGGTCGCTTCGGACCAGGCCGCCAGGCTCCTGATCTACGATTTGGAGAGCAGATCGGTCCAGCGGATCCTGAACGTGGGCACGGTCTATTCCCGCTTCGCCTTCGACCCCTCGGGAAAGCTTATGATGGCCCTTTGCGCAGGGCTGACCCGGATCGACGTCTACTCCCTGGAGACCTACGAGAAGCTGTTCTCCCTCCATGCCAACGCCGACACCTTTGCAGACATGGCCTTCTCCAAGGACGGCGCCTATGCGGTGGGCAAGACCGCCGCGGGCCGGTATGTGGTGGGGGATCTGTGGACGGACGAGGAAGCCCTCGTGAAGCAGGCCCGGCGGCTCACCGGCGTCGCTGAGTAACGGTTGAACGAAATAATAGCATTCCAACGCTCCTTTCACCAAAGTTTTGGTTGAAAGGGGCGTTGTTTTATGATATACTGCAACAAATGGGTATGAGTATGAAGATAGCAATCGCATG
>CACXNN010000011.1 GCA_902768995.1 uncultured Eubacteriales bacterium
TGTGCCGGCAAGGAAGCTACAGACGGTGAGGCCGTCCTGCCCGCAGCCAGTGCCAGCGCCAGCGTGGCCAGCGTCACCGTCACCGCCCAGCCGGAGCAGACGACCGCATATCAAACGACGCCCCTGGTGACGGGCCTGCGGCTGGACGACGCCCTCAAGGCGCTCCACGACGTGGGCTTCACGGACATCTATGTATCCACAGATTATGCCGTCGACGACCCGCGGACCGGTTCCATCATCCAGCAGAGTCAGCCCGCCAACACCGCTCCCAAGGTGGAGGACCCCATCTATCTCACCCTCCTGTTGGAGAAGCGGGGCAAGTATAAGGCGGACGTGGCCTTCATGCTGGATATCCCCGAGAACGATTCCCGGGTCCAGATCGTGTATCGGACCAGCAGCACGGACAACATCGATTACTCCGTCATCCTCTACGACACGGTGCGCACTAAGGAGACCATGGTCTCCATCAGCGCCACGGTCTACAGCAACGACCCGGCCACCCGGACCCTGTATCTGCTGGTGAACGGCGAGGAAGTTCGGACCCAAGACGTGAAGTTTTCGGAGTAAAAGGCGATGGAAGGGTCTATCATCAAAGGTGTGGGCGGGTTCTACTATGTTTCCACCGACCAGGGCGTGATCACCTGCAAGGCTAAGGGCGCCTTCCGCCGGGAGGGCATCACCCCGGTGGTGGGGGATCGGGTGCGCATCACCCGCCACGATTCCGGGTATGCTCAGATCGACGAAGTCCTCCCCCGCCGGAACCTTTTGATCCGCCCGGCTGTGGCGAACATCGACCGGCTCCTCATCGTCCTGTCCGGGCATCTGCCCGAACCCGATTGGCTTTTAGCCGACAAGCTGATCGTCCAGGCCACGCTGAACCGGATCGAGCCCGTGATGGTCCTCAATAAGGCGGATGAAGCGGAGGACGCCATCGTGAAAGCCTTCGAGGAGGACTATCGGCTCTTCCCCCGGGTGGTGGTCTCCGCCCTGTCCGGGGAAGGGCTCCAGGGGCTGAAGGACGCCATCGCAGGGAAGGTATGCTGTTTTGCGGGGCAGTCCGCCGTGGGGAAATCCTCCCTGATGAACGCCCTGCTCCCGGAGCTCAGCCTGCCTGTGGGGGAGCTGACCCGGAAGACGGATCGGGGCAAGCACACCACCCGGCACGCCCAGCTGTGGCCCTGCTTCGGCGGCGCGCTGCTGGACACCCCCGGCTTCTCCCTCTACGAGCCGGAGAGCTTCGACGAGCTCCTGCTGCAGGGCTGCTACCCGGAGTTCAGGGAGGCCGAGCCCTGCCGATTCCCGGGCTGTATGCACATCAGCGAGCCGGGTTGCGGCGTGAAGGCCCTGCTGTCCACCGGCCAGCTATCCCCCGCCCGATATGAGCGATACGTCCAGATCGCCAAAGATTTTACCTTCAGGAGGAAACACCAATATGATTAAGATCGCCCCCTCCATCCTATCCGCCGACTTCGCCCGCATGGGCGAGGACGTTCGGATGCTGGAAGCAAACGGCGCGGATTGGGTCCACTTCGATGTGATGGACGGTCACTTCGTGCCCAACATCACCTTCGGCCCCGCCATGTGCAAGGCCGTGCGGCCCCATACCAAGCTCCCCCTGGACGTGCATCTCATGGTGGACCGGCCCAGCGACTGGGTCGCGCCCTTCCGTGACGCGGGGGCGGACATCCTGACCTTCCATGTGGAGGCGGAGCGCCACATCCACCGGACGCTGCAGGCCATCCACGCCGCCGGCATGCAGGCGGGCGTGGTGCTGAACCCGGCGACGCCCCTTGCCCTATGCGAGGAGGTGCTGGAGGACTGCGACATGGTCCTGCTCATGAGCGTGAACCCCGGATTCGGCGGACAGAAGTTCATCCCCCAGGTCTTGCGGAAGATCGAAGCCCTGAGCGCTCTCAAGGCGGCGCGGGGATTGACCTTTGAAATCGAAGTGGACGGCGGCGTCAACGATAGGACGGCGCCTCTCTGCCGGCAGGCCGGGGCCACCGTGCTGGTGGCGGGCAGCGCCGTGTTCACCGCGGAAGACCCCAAGGATATGATCCGGCGGCTGCGTGGCTGATCTTCGTTCCCTGTTCAACCGAGCCAGGGGGTTCGCCCGCGAGCTGAACGGCCGGGGGCTGGTGACCTATGCCGCCTCCTGCGCCTTCTATTCCTTCCTGTCCCTGTTTCCCATGGCTGCCTTAGCCGCCTCCCTGGTGCCCTGCATCGGCGTCTCGGAGGCGGCTTTGCTGCGTTTTTTGGGCACCGTGGCCCCGATGGGCGTGGCCGCCCTGCTACAGGCGATCCTGTCCAACGTCTATGAAAACGTCTTCCCCGCCCTGCCCCTCTCCCTGCTGGCCCTCCTCTGGTCCGCCGCCCAGGCCTTTTCAGAGCTGCTGAAGGGGATGACGGCCATGACCGACCCCGCCCGGCAGGCCGGCTTCCTCAAGCGGCGGCTCCGGGCCATCCTCCTCACCATGGCGCTGCTGATGATGATGATGCTGTCCCTGTCGGTGCTGATCTTCGGCGCCAGGCTCGCCCTGTTCATCGGATACCTGTTCCCCCAGGTCCGCGGCCTGATGGCCCTGTTCCTGCGCCTCAGGCACCTGTTCATGGGAGCCCTGCTGTGGCTTTTGTTCGTCTTTCTCTATCGATCCATCCCCGACCAGCGCTTCTCCTTCCGGGAGGTCCGGACCGGGGCCGCCCTGTCCACCGTGGCCTGGATCGCCTTCTCGGGCCTGTTCTCCCTGTACGCCGCCTTATTCTTCGACCTGTCCCTGTACGGAGGCATGGCGGCCATGGCCCTGACCATGCTGTGGCTCTTCTACTGCCAATACATCGTGCTTGTAGGCGCCGGCGTCTGCGCCCGCCAGCGCAGCAAAAAGGAAGCCCCGCGCCTGGCGACAGCTTCCTGAATGGTTCCTCATTTTTATTTCAATGTGACCACCGTGACCCCGGCGTCTCCCTCCCCGTAGGCTCCGATCCGATAGGATTTGACCCGGGGGTGGGTCTTCAAATACGCCTGGATGCCCGCCCGCAGGGCGCCGGTGCCCTTGCCGTGGATGATGTTGAACTCCTTCCGGCCGTTCCGGGCGCACAGGTCGATGTACCGGTCCACCTCCAGCATACCGTCGTCCACGGTCATGCCCCGCAGGTCCAGGTCCATCTTGACCTCCTGGATGTCCTGCAGGATGGGTTTCCCCGCCACGGGGGCCCGCTTCTTCTGGACCTTGGGCAGGGGCCTCAGGTCCGACAGGGGCACGTTCATCTTGATGACCCCGGCCTGGATCTGGACCATGCCCCGGGCGTCGGGGGCCTTGAGCACGGTGGCGGTGTTGTGGATGCTGATCACATGGTAGCTCTCCCCCGCCTTCACCGTCTTGGGCGCTTCGCCCATATCCTCCTCCGGCAGGGCCGTGTCCACGAGATCGTTCTCCGAAGCCCGCATGCCGTCCCGCGCCTGCTGGATAGCCCGCTCCAGGGCCTTATAGTCGATGTTCTTGACGTTCCTCAGCTCTGTGATGAGCCGTTCCATCTCCCGCCGGGTCTGGCGCACGATGTCCCGAGCGTCCTCCCGGGCCTTGTTGCGCAGGGTGGTCCGCTCCTCGTCCAGCTTGCGCTTCTCCTTCTCGTAGTCGTTCCGAAGCTTCTCCGCCTCCCACAAGGCCAGCTGCGCGTCGTGGCGGGCCTTTTCAGCGATGCGCCGCTGCTCCTCTGCGCCGCTCAGCACGTCCTCGAAGGCCACGTCCTCCTTCTTCAAGAACTGCCGTGCCCGGTCGATGACCTCTGTGGAGAGGCCCAGGCGGCGGCTGATCTCGAAGGCGTTGGACTTGCCGGGGATACCGATATAGAGCCGGTAGGTGGGACAGAGCCGATCCACGTCGAATTCCATGGAGGCGTTCTGCATCCGATCCCGGGACAGGGCGAAGGCCTTGATCTCGCTGTAATGGGTGGTGGCCATGGTCCGGCAGCCCTGCTCCTGGAGCCGTTCCAGGATGGCCTGGGCAAGAGCCGCCCCCTCCAGGGGGTCCGTGCCCGCGCCCAGCTCGTCGAGAAGCACCAGGGTGTGCTGGTCCGCCTGCTGGATGATGGACACCAGGTTGGTCATGTGGGCGCTGAAGGTGGACAGGCTCTGCTCGATGGACTGCTCGTCGCCGATGTCCGCAAAGACCTGATCGAAGATGGAGACCTCGCTCCCCTCCTCCGCTGGCAGGAACAGACCGCACATGGCCATGAGGGTGAACAGGCCCACGGTCTTCAAGGTCACCGTCTTGCCGCCGGTGTTGGGGCCGGTGATGATGAGGGTATCGAAATCCTCCCCGAGCCACAGGGTGACGGGCACCACCTTCTCCCTGTCGATCAGGGGATGGCGAGCGTTCACCAGCTTCAATCGGCCCTCCTCGTTGAGCTTGGGCCGGATGCCGCCCTGCTCCCGGGCCAGGACGGCCTTGGCGAAGATGCAGTCGAGGCGCCCGAGGAGCAGGAGGCTGTCGTACAGCTCGTCCGCATAGGGCTGCAGCAGGGCGGTCAACCCCGCCAAAATGCGCTCGATCTCCTTCTGCTCGTCCAGCAGGAGCTTCTTATACTCGTTCCCCAGCTCCACCACCGCCGCCGGCTCGATGAACAGGGTCTGGCCTGTGCCGCTCTGGTCGTGGATGAGGCCCGGGATTTGCCGCCGATGCTCCGCCTTCACCGGGATGGTGTAGCGGCCGTTACGCATGGTGATGATGGAATCCTGCAGATACTTCTGGTCCCCGGCGCTGCGGATGATGCTGTTGAGCTTGTCCCGCACCTTCTCCGTGGTGATCTTCATCTGCCGCCGGATGCGAGCCAGCTCCGGGGACGCGTTGTCCGCCATCTCCTCCTCGGAGAGGATGCAGCGGGCGATCTCGTTCTCGATGGAAGGCTGGGCCGTGAGCCGGTTGGCCAGCAGGCACAGCAGCCCGTCGCCCCCCTGCTCCTTGCCGCCCAGGATGGCTTCCCTGGCCCGGCGGGACACCTTGAGGCACCGCTCCGCCCCCAACAGCTCTCCCATGGACAGGGCCAGCACCGCGCTCATGCGGCGGAGGGAGGGGCGGATATCGGGGAACACGTCGATGGGCGTGTGGCCCAGCCGCCAGAACACCGACTCCGCCTCCATGGTCTCCTGCAGGAGCCGCTCCGCCTCGGGCAGGGACGCGGCAGGAGACAGGGCGTCCACCGCAGCCTTTCCTAAATCGGAAACGGCGTACCCCCGCAGCATAGCCTGGATCTTATTGAGTTCAAGGGTGTGTATGGTTCTTTCCGATATCATCGTCAGTTGCTGAATCTGTTCATGTCGCCCACGGTCACCGTGATCGTCAGGTATTCCCCTTCCCGATACACGGTGAAGGCCACCTTGTCGCCGACCTCCTTGGAGCGCACATAGTTCACCACGTCGTCGTTGACGGTGACGGTCACGTCGTCGGCCTTGGTGATGATGTCGCCCACCTTCAGCCCGGCCTGGTCCGCCGGAGCGCCCTCGGTGAGCTCCTCGATGCGGCAGCCCACGGGCACGCCGTTCTCGGCCGCCGTTTCCTGGTCCACCGTGCGGATCTGGACGCCGATGCCGGGACGGACCAAGCTGCCCTCCTTCAGGATCACGTTGGCGATCTCGATCACGTTCTGGATGGGCAGAGCAAAGCCGATGCCCTCCGCGGAGATGGCGTTGCCCCGGGAATCGTACCCGGCAGTGAGGGATTTGGCGGTGTTCATGCCGATGACCTGACCGGCCATGTTGATGAGGGGGCCGCCGCTGTTGCCGAAGTTGATTGCGGCGTCCGTCTGAAGATAGGTGTTGACGAAGCCGTCGATATTGATCTCCCGGGCCGTGGCGCTGATGATGCCGAAGGTGACCGTGCCGTAGAGCTCATAGGAGCTGAGGGGGTTGCCGATGGCGATCACGTATTCGCCTACCCGAAGGGCGTTGGAATCACCGATGGGCAGGGCGGGATAGTCCTCTCCCTCCACCTTCAGCACGGCGATGTCGGTATTCACGTCCGCGCCTACCACCAGGGCGGGCTTCTTCTCCCCATCGCTGAAGAGCACGTCCACCGCCGCCGCGCCGCTGACCACATGGGCGTTGGTCAGCACGTAGCCGTTTTCCGAAACGATAAAGCCGGAGCCGCTGGCGTATTCCTCCAGCTTGCCGGTGCGCAGGTTGGGCTGATAGTGGATGACGCCCACCACGGAATTGGAGGCCGCTTCCACCACGTCGGGGATGGAGGCGAACACCTGCATCTCGTTGGATTCCTGCACGTTCAGCTCCATCTTGGGCAGGTTTTCCAAAGCGCTTTGGTCCACGGTCGGCCGGGGCGTGACCTCCGCCTGCTCCGAAGGCACGGGATCGATCCCCGGCGTGGGGGGCACGACCGTAGCCGGAGCGTTCCCACGCTCCTCCCGGAACGGCGCCGTCTCCCTGGGCTGGGCCTGGGCCGACTGGGCCCGCATGACGCGAACAAAGCCCGCGCCCATCACCAGGCATGCGATGAATGCGACGCACAACAGGATGGACAAACACCAGATCAACGCGGAAACGCCTTTATCCTGCTTGGTATGATATTGCTCAAGTTCCATTTTTTCTGCCTCCGTCTGTCACACGCTTGAGCGTGTTGGCTTTTTCCAATGTAAAGGTGAACTGGGTCCCCTTGCCCCGGGCGCTCTTCACCGTGATGGACTGGCCGTGGGCCTCGATGATCTTCTTCACGATGGCCAGGCCCAGCCCGGAGCCCACCTGCGGAGAGGGCGTATGGGCCTTCTCCACCTTGTAGAAACGATCGAAGATATGGGGCACGTCCTCCGCCGGGATGCCCATGCCGGTGTCGCGGATGGTGACGTAGACCTCCTTGCGCAGGGCGTAGGTGGACACCACCAGCGTCCGGCCCTCGGGGGAATACTTGATGGCGTTGTCGATCAGGTTCCGGAGGACCTGGGAGATCTGATTGCTGTCCGCATAGACGTAGGCCTGCTCCGTGGAGAAGCGCACGTCCAGCTCCATCCGCTTTTCGGAGATCCGGGCCTCGAAGGTGATGAGGGTGCGGCGGATGAGCTCGTTGATGTCGAACACCTCGTAGTTGACGGTGATGATCCCGCTTTCGATCCGGGCTAGGTCCAAGAGATCGTTGACCATGGCCGTCATGCGCCGGGTCTCGGAGAGCACGATGCCGATATAGTTCTCATGCTCCTCCGGCGGTATGGTCCCGTCCATCATGGCTTCCAGAAAGCCCTTCATGCTGGTCAGGGGGGAGCGAAGCTCGTGGGACACGTTGGCCACGAAGCTTTGGCGGGTGACCTCCAGGTTCTTCAGCTGGTCGGCCATCTCGTTGAAGCTCTTGCCCAGCTGGGAGGCCTCGTCCCTGCCCTGAACGGGGATACGCTGGGAGAAATCACCCTTGGAGTAGCACTGGACGATATGGTTCATGTCCACGAAGGGGTTGATGATCCGCTTGGCGGTGAAGTAGGAGGAGAACAGGACCACGAAAGCCGCCACCACGCAGATGGCCAGCGTCCACAGGGCCACCTGGCGAAAGGCCACGTTCCAGCGGGTGATATCGCTGTGGATCAGCAGTACGCCCTCCCGGCTCCCCTCGCCTACGCGGACGAAGACGGTGTACACGGGGAATTTGGCGCCGGAGAAGTATCGCTCCATGGCTTCGGGAAGGTTGCTGCTGCGGCGCAGCACGTCCGCCGCCCGGGTCTTTTCCGCAGCCAGGCCCACCAGGGGCGCCCATTTTTCATCGGTATACGCGGATACGGTCTCCTGGGAATAGAGCACCTGGATGAGGAGGCCCCGTTCCTCGGTGAGGGATCTCAATTCCAGGGAAGAGCCGCTGATCTCCAGCAGGCGCGCCGCCTGCTGGCCCTTCTCGACCAGGATATCCTTCTCCATGCTCAGGCTCTGCATGCGGGAAACGTATCCTATCCCCAGCCCTAAAATGAGCAGCAGAGAAAGGACCGTCACACATTGCAGAAACAGCATGCGGTCGAATATGGATTTGAAACGGATCTTCGCCATGAAAGGGGAAAAATCGTCAGGCGTGAATCTCGAACTTATATCCCACGCCCCAAACGGTCTTCAGCTGCCAGCTCTGACGCTCGCCCAGCTTTTCACGAATACGCTTCACATGCACATCCACCGTGCGGGAATCGCCGAAGAAATCGAAGCCCCAGACCTGCTCCAGCAGCTGCTCCCGGGTGAAGACCTTCCCCGCGTGGGAGGCCAGGAAGTACAAAAGCTCGATCTCCTTGGGGGGCATCTCCAGCTGGATGCCGTCCAGGATCACGGAATAGTTTTCCAGGGAGATGGACAGATCCGGCAGCACGATGGCCTTCTCCTGATCGGCGGCGGGGGCGCTGCGGCGGAGCACCGCCTTGATCCGGGCGATGAGCTCGTTGCTGTCGAAGGGCTTGGCGATATAGTCGTCCGCCCCCAGCTCCAATCCCCGGACCCGCTCGCCCGTGTCGCCCTTGGCTGTCAGCATGATGACCGGCGTGGGGGATTCCTGACGGATATCGTTGAGGATGGACCAGCCGTCCCGACCGGGCAGCATCACGTCCAGCACCACCAGCGTGGGCTTCACGCTGCGGAAAGTGGCCAGGGCGTCGTAGCCGGTGGCGCAGGTCGCCACGTTGAACCCGGCCTTCTTCAAATATAGTTCAATGATGGAAAGGATGTTCCGGTCATCATCGATCACGAGAATGGTGTTGTTATCCATAGGACCTCCTGTTACTCTATGCCGATCACCTGTATCCCGTTCTCCTGCAGCAGCCGGGCTGTGATCCCGTCTCCCGCGATCAGCGTTTTGGAGAACGTGCCGTCGTATATCCACCCCGTGCCGCAGGATGGGCTTCTGTTCTGGAGCAGGGCTTGCGTCGCTCCGTAGGTCTGTGCCAGGGCCAGGACCGCCTGAGCGCCTTGTTGAAAGCTCTCCGTTCGGTCCGTCCCGTTTCGGTCGACGACCCGCCCCGCAAGGATCTCGCAGGGCGGCCGGGGCGTGGGCAAACCGCCCAACTGCTCGGGGCAGACGGGGATGGCTTTCCCCGCCTTGACCAGCTCGACCACCTCAGCGCAGGGCTTGGACTTCCCGTCGTAACGGCAGGGAAAGCCGGCCAAGCAGGCACTGACGATCATCATGGCATACTACCACCTATTTATAGTCATTGCATTGTATCACATAAACCGATATTTGTCCAGTATGTGAACAGGTTGCTTTGAAATATTACATTTCGCGCACCTTCGCCGGGCGATTGCAGTTTTTTCCTGTAATAAATCTGCGCTGCCAGGGAAAAGTAATCGCGAAAAGCAAAGCAAAGGAGGTGAAACGTAAATGGCACGCAACAGCTCTATGGTTCCTGAAAACCAGGATAAGCTCGGCAACTTCAAGTCCGAGGTGGCTTCTTCCCTGAACATCAATCTGAAGCAGGGGTACAACGGCGATCTGACCTCCCGTGAGGCGGGCAGCATCGGCGGTGAGATGGTGAAGCGCATGATCGAGTACGCTGAGAAGAACATGCACTGACGAAACGGATTCGACCCGCGTATGGAAGCATACGCAAGCAACAACATGGCTGCTCGACCGGCGCTATGATAAGGATACAGGCAAGAGAAAGGCCCTCCCGTCTCGGAAGGGCTTTTTTCAATTCATGGCGATATGCTCCATATGCCGGTAGCGGCGGCGAGCCGCTTCCATAAGCTGTTCGTTTTCCAGGGTGGGGAGGCTATAGACCTCCGCCGCGTCCACCGACGCCGCCTCCAGGAGAGACACGGGGCAGTCCTTCAAAAAGCCGTCCTCCCGCTCCTCCCCCGCCTGGCGGATGCCCATCAGGTCCCCGGCGCCCCGAAGCTCCAGGTCCCTTTCCGCGATCTTGAACCCATCGTTGGTGTCCAGCATGGCCTGGAGCCTTTCCATGGCGGTTTTCTTCTGCTCGTAGACCACCAGATAGCAGTGGGCCTGCTGCGTCCCCCGGCCCACCCGGCCCCGAAGCTGGTGCATGGCGGACAGGCCGAAGCGCTCCGCCCCCTCGATGACCATGTGGGCGGCCTGGGGCACGTGGACCCCCACCTCGATGACCGTGGTGGAGACGAGGATGGGGACTTCGCCGGCGTGGAACCTGGCCATGACGGCCTGCTTCTCCGCCTCGGACATGCGGCCGTGGAGCTTTGCGAGGGGCACGTCCCCCACCAGCGCCTTCACCTCGTCGTATACCTCGTCCACGGACAGGCCCTCCAGGCCCTCGGTCTTCTCGATGAGGGGACAGACCACGTAGCTCTGCTCCCCTTCCCTGGCCCGGGCGGCCAGGTACCGGTACATATCCTTGCGCTTGGCGGGGCCCACCAGATGGGTCTTGATGGGCTTCCTGCCGGCGGGCAGCTCGTCGATGACGGACAGGTCCAGATCCCCGTACAGGATCAGCGCCAGGGTCCGGGGGATGGGCGTGGCGCTCATGACCAGCACGTCGGGGCGAGCGCCCTTCTGTTCCATGGCAGAGCGCTGGGCGACACCGAAGCGGTGCTGCTCGTCGCAGATCACCACCCCCAGGTTATGGAAGCGGACGCTTTCGGAGAACAGGGCGTGGGTGCCGGTGACGGCCTGCCATGCTCCGCTTTCCAGTTTTTGCAGGGCCTCCCGCCTCTCCCGGGCGGTCTCGCTGCCCAGCAGGAGCCCGCATCGGTCCCCAAAAAGGCCCTTCAATGCCTCGTAGTGCTGGCGGGCCAATATCTCCGTCGGGGCCAGCAGCGCCCCCTGGCGGCCGTCTCGGGCGGCAGCGTACAGGGCGAACAGGGCGATGCTGGTCTTGCCGGAGCCCACGTCCCCCTCGATCATCCGGTTCATGGGCACGGGCAGGGACATGTCCCGGGCCACCTCGAACAGCACCCGCTGCTGGGCGTGGGTGGGCTCGAAGGGCAGCATCTTCAAGTATTCCTTCAACGCCTCCTGGGCGGAGAAAGCTATGCCGTTCCGGCGCTTTCTCTCCGCCTTCAGCTCCTGGGAGGCCAGGAAATAGTAGAGGGCGTCCTCATATGCCCGGCGGCGGCGGGCGGCGTCCAGCTTCTGACGATCCGTGGGGAAATGCAGCGCCCACAGGGCCTCCTGTCGTCCAGGCAGGTTCCGCTTCTCCCGCAGGGCCGGCGGCAGGGTCTCCTCCACGACGGCGCCTTCCAGGGCGGCCCGGATGCCGTCCCGAAGGTTGGTCTGAGTCAGGCCCTTGAGGGTGTCGTATACGGGCACGATGCCCCGAAGCTCCCGGGCCAGCAGCGGGTTCAGCAGGGCCGGCGCCCCCTTCTCGCCCATATGGACCCGGCCCGAGGCGATGTAGGTCTGGCCCGGTTCCAGGCCCTTGCCCCGGTAGGGCTGGTTGAAATAGCGAAGGGCCAGGCGCTTGCCCGCCGGATCCCGGCCATAGACGGTGACGGTGGTCAGCCCCTTGCGGGAATACCAGGAGGGGCCGGAGGTCAGCGTGACGCGCACGGAAGCCATCATCCCGTCCTCCAGCTCCTCCACCGGGGTGCAGGTGGAGAAGTCCAGGTAGCTGCTGGGATAGTACGCCAATAAATCGCTGAGACTTTCGATCCCCAGCTGACGCAGCAGCTCTATGCGCTTTGGCCCGATGCCCTTGATGTCCGCAAGCTCCATGGTTTGAAAAAAGCCGCCGATGGGCGGCTTGGAAAGTCTTTTCTTAGATCACCGAGAAATAGTAGCTGTAGAGGGGCTGTCCCCCGTTGCGGCTCATGAACTCGGACTCGGGGTACTTCTCCTCCAACCGGGCGATGAGGGCGTCGGCCCGCTCCTCGTCCACGTCCGCGCCGTAATACACGGTGACGGAGCATTCCTCGTCCCCCAGCTTCTCGATCATGTGCTCCACCAGCTCGAAGGCGGCTTCGTCCGCATCCGGGCTCACCGTGTTCAAATCCCCGTCCAGCATGCCGATGAAGTCCCCCTGGTGGATGACCTTGCCATTGAGCTGGGTCTCCCGGACCGCGAAGGTCACGGAGCCGGAGACGACCTCCTGGAAGGCCTCGGTCATGTTGCTCACGTTGGTCTCCAAGGACTCGTCCGGATTGAAGGCCATGGCCGCGGCGATGCCCTGGGGGATGGTCTTGGTGGGCAGCACCACCACGCGGCAGCTGCAGAGGGCCGAAGCCTGGGTGGCCGCCAGGATGATGTTGCTGTTGTTGGGCAGGATGAACACGTTCCGGGCGTTCACCTGATGGACCGCGTTCACGATGCTGTCGATGCTGGGGTTCATGGTTTGTCCCCCGGAGATGATGTGGTCCGTGGACAGGGCCTTGAACACCTCGTCCACCCCCGCGCCGCAGCTGACGGAGATGAGGGCGAACTCCTTCTCGTTCCGCTTGCGCTGGGCGGCCAGCTGCCTGTTCTGCTCCCGCATGTTTTCGATCTTGATGCGGTCCAACTCGCCGTAGCGCATGGCCATCTGCAGCACCTTGCCGGGGCAGTTGGAATGGACGTGGATCTTCACCGTGTCGTTGTCGCAGGCGCACACCACGGAGTCGCCCACCCGTTCGAGATGCTTGCGGAACTGGTCCAGGTCCTTCTCCTCGAAGCCCTCGTAGAGATGGACGATGAAGAACTCGGTGCAGTAGCCGAACTGGATATCCTCGGCGCTGAACTCGGCGAAGTTGGCCGCTTCGGAGGTCTCCTTCTCCGCGGGCTTCTCCTCCGCGGGCAGCTCCTCGATATCCATCTCCCCGTTCATGGCCATAAGGAAGCCATGGTAGATGAACAGCAGGCCCTTTCCACCGGAGTCCACCACCCCCGCCTCCTTGAGCACGGGCAGCAGATCGGGCGTCAGCCGAAGGGCTTCCTCACCCTTTTGGATGCAGGTGATCATCAGCGCTTCGCAGCCCAGCTGAGCATCCTCCTCCACCGCCTTCTGGACCTCGTCGGAGATCATGCGGGACACGGTGAGGATGGTCCCCTCCTTGGGCTTCATGACGGCCTTGTAGGCTGCCTTGGTGCCCTCCGCCATGGCGGCGGCAAAGCTGATGCCGTCCAGCTCCTCGTGGCCCTTGGCGGCCTTATAGAAGCCTCTGAACAGCTGGGAGAGGATGACGCCGGAGTTGCCCCGGGCGCTCCGAAGGGCGCCGGAGGAGACCTTGGCCATGACCTCTTCCACGGTGGCTGTCTCGGGCAGATTTCTGAGGTCCTTCACGGCCCCCTGCATGGTCATGGACATGTTGGTGCCCGTGTCCCCGTCGGGAACGGGGAACACGTTCAACGAGTCCACCAAAGCCCGGTTCTTTTCAAGCAGCGCCGCGCCAGCCAGGAACATGTCCCTGAGCAGGGCGCCGTCTATCGTATCAGTAATCAAGTTCGTATCCTCCCGCGCTGCTTATACCACGCGGATCCCTTCTACATGAATGTTCACGCTGTTCACGTTGACGCCGGTGACTTCCTCCACCCGGTACTTCACGTTGCTCTTGCAGTTGGAAGCAACGGCGGGCAGAGAAACGCCGTACTGCAGGATGACGTACAGATCGATGTCCACCAGGTTGTCGCCCACGGTGGTCACCTTGATCCCCTTCTTCAGGCTGTCCCTGCCCAGCAGTTCCGCCAGCGTATCGCCTGTGCGCTTCGAGCACATGCCGACGATCCCATAGTTTTCCACAGCGGCGTAGCCAGCCACCACGGAGACCAAGTCCTCCTGTACGGAGATCTTGCCGTATTCGTTTTTGACCTCAATCGTCATGCTGCGTCTCCTTTCCTTATTCCCTATACTGTGAGCTTACGCATGCCGGATGACCGGTTATGCCTGCTTACTCCTCCTCGGGCAGGTTGCCGTTGTGATAGACCTCCTGCACGTCGTCGTTGTCCTCCAGGTTCTCCAGGAAGCGGTTCACCTTCTCCACCGTCTCGGGGTCGCTGATGTCCACGGTGTTCTGGGGGATCATAGCCACCTCCGCGCTGAGGAAGGTATAGCCCTTCCCCTCCAGGGCCTCCCGGACCGCCGAGAAATCGGAGGGCGCGGTGTACACCTCGAAGGCGTCGTCCTGAGCCACGAAATCCTCCGCGCCGGCGTCCAGGGCTTCCATCATGACCTCGTCCTCGTCCATGAGGGCGGTGCGCTCGATGATGATTTGGCCCTTCTTGTCGAACATCCAGGCCACGGAACCGGTGGCGCCCAGGTTGCCGCCGGCCTTGGAGAAGATGTGGCGCATCTCCGCGGCGATGCGGTTCCGATTGTCGGTGACGATCTCCACGTATACGGCCAGGTTGCCGGGGCCGTAGCCCTCGTAGGTGATCTCCTCATAGTTGACGGAGCCCGCCTCACCGGCCGCCTTCTTGATGGAGCGGTTGATGTTGTCGTTGGGCATATTGGCCGCCTTGGCCTTGGCGATCACGTCGCGCAGCTTGCTGTTGTTGGCGGGATCGGGGCCGCCGCCTTCCTTGACGGCGATGACGATCTCACGACCGATCTTGGTGAATATCTTGCCGCGGGCGGCGTCGGTCTTTTCCTTCTTGTTCTTGATGTTTGCCCATTTGGAATGTCCGGACATAGTAACCTCCTGAAAGTTTTATCCCAATAAAGATGCGGCTTCCTCGTCCAGAAGGAAGGTGGCAGCCGCATGCAATTGCAGCATACTGGCGGGCAGGCTGGAATTCACCGCCCCCTTGATGGCGCTCCGTGCCGCTTCGGCCATCTCCTGGCCGGTCATGAGCACGATGAGCTTTTTGGCGGACATGAGCGTGGAGAGCCCCGCCGTCACGATCTTATCCCCCTGATACAGCTCCACGTGGGTGGTGGGGGCGATCTCCCCCTCCGGCCCGTTGAACAGCAGAGACCCGTCCGGCCCCACCGTCAGCAGCGCCACGTCCATGCCCCCCGCCTGCAGGATGGCGTCCTCAAAGCCGTGACAGCTGTCCGCCCAGTTGTCGGAAGCGTCGGCCGGGGCCAGCACCTGGGCGCTCTTCAGAGCGAGATCCCCGAGCAGCGACTCGTCCAGGAAGGAACGCAGGGAAGCCTTGCCCTCCTCCCGGACCCGTTCGGACAGCTGGAAGACGGTGGCCTTCCCCCAGTTCAAAAGCCCGTTGGCCGTCATGGCGCTGAGGGAATGGAAGGCCGAGACCAGCGCCGGCGCGCAGTCTACGCCCAGCACCAAGGAGGGCTTCTCGATCAGCTGTCCCGCCAGAAGCGTGGCCGCCGCGGCAGCCGCCGTCTGTGCATCGGAAAATACCAGAACGCTCATGATTGTTCACCTCCCGCCGCCACGGCCTCCAGGAACAGCAGCACGTCCCCGTAGACCTCGTTCCGGCAGATGCCGTTGAGGATCTC
>CACXNN010000012.1:0-23251 GCA_902768995.1 uncultured Eubacteriales bacterium
TGTGCTCGTACTTGAAGGCGCCCGCGTCCCAGCGGTCGGGCAGGGTGGTGAAATCGTAGATCATGATCGTCCTCCTTATTTAGTGGCCCGAAGGGATATCCTCGAGCAGCCGGTCGATGTCGTCGGCGACCACGGAGAGGGAACCACAGCCCCGGCGGTATTCCTCCATGCGCCGGGCGTTGGCCTGCGCCCGGGCCTGATCCCCGATCTTCTGGAAGAACTGGTGCTGAAAAGCGGCGTCGGCGTAGCCTGCCGCTTGATACGACTCCTCGTGAGCGCTGGGAAAGGGGTCTATATCATAGTGACGGGAATAGTACTGGCGGATCATTCCTGGATATTCACCGTCCTGCAGATAGTATTCCAGGCTGCTGTACTGGTCCCGGTCGAAAGCGCTGCGTAACTCCCCCGCCAGGCGTACCAGAGAGATCACCGCCGCCAGAGCCGTGAGGACGATCAGGATATTGAGGAACCGGACGAGCCCGGACGGTCTTGATTTAACGTTACGCATCCAGCAGCACCTCCTCCAGGAAAGCGGCCTTCCGGTTGGTGGACAGGGCCAAGAAATCCTCTGCTTCCTCCCCTTCGATCCCCAGGTACACCCGCAGCAGATCCATCACGTCATCCCTCATCCGATCAAGATGCGCCTGATGGACCGGTTCGGACGAATCCCAGCTTTTGCGCTCCAATGTTTCGAAGAAGCTTTCCAGCGACTGGCACAGCATCCGGATATCGTCCGTCGCGCTCCGGTTCGCCCACTTCTCCCGATCCTGGTGCAGGAACAGGCTCTCCATCCTGAGCATCACGTCCTTGTAGCTTTGCGCGGCCCAGCGTATATCCGAGTACTCTTCGAAGGCAGAATTGTAGGTTCTGATGTCGTTGTATTCCATATAGGAGGCAAGGGAGATATACTCCTGCTGCGCCAGATACGCCTCCAGCACGGCGACGGTGCCCGCGGCATCCTTCTGCGCGGCCCTATGCCGCATCCGATCCGGGAAAGCGTAGGCATTCTCCGCGATAACCGTCATGACGACGGTGACGATGAGCAGCAGCAGGATCACGATAACCCGGGGAATGATCTGGGCGTATCGCTTGGCCGCGCCGACCACGTGGGCCTCCGTTTTGGTATAGCGGTCCTGATAGTCGGCCATATCCTGAAAATGGCGTATGGCCTGCTCGTTGGGCGTGCCGCAGTACGGGCAGAACCGTTCCTCCAGCCCGACCTCTCCGCCGCAGTTCCTGCACTTCATTCTTCCCAGCCCCTTTCCGTAAAGAATTGCTCGCATGTCTTGATCGGCACGAAACCGTCCCGCGCCAGCACGCGGCGGAATTCGTCCAACTCCGCCTCTGTCAGCGGGAACCGCTCGTTGAAATCCGCCAGCAACGGCTGCCGAAGCTCGTCCAGCATCGTCCGTTCCTCCGGGCTGAGGTCGTTCATATACTCCAGCCTGTACAGTTTGATCTCGTCATAGAAGAGATACAGCCGGCTGCCGCCCTCCGCCTTCCAGGCCTGAAGGGAGTTTTGGGCGGTCAGGATCAGATCGTAAAACTCGCAGAAGTTCCAATGCCGGTATTGCCATACCTGGTGCCCCTCGTCGGCGGCCTGATCGTAGAAGGCGACCAGATCCTCATAGGCTCCGGCGTCGTAGTATTCGTCCATCCGGGCGAAGCCTTCCCGCTGCCACAGGTATTCCGCCTGTTCGAGGGCCGCTTCCTTCCGCTCCTGGATCAGGCGGACAACCAGGACGGCGGCCACGGCCAGGAGCAGGATTGCCGCAGCGGTCAGCAGCTTCTTCGACAGCCGCCCCGCATGGGCCCGGGTCTCCTTTTTCCTCAGGGCGCCCAGCCCCGCCAGGTCTCCCCGGATGCCTTCCAGCTTGTTCATATAGGCGGTTTCCGCCGCCGGCAGGTACATGGTGCCGCAATAGGGGCAGTTGGGCATGGTCGCGTCGAACTCGGCGCCGCAGGTGCGGCAGCTCACGGTCTTTCTTTCCGTATCGTTGATCCGATCGCTCTTTTCTTCTTTGCCCACAGGCCCACCCCCCCTTCGCCGGCATCGACCAGCCCAGACAATATTGCCGGATAATTCGATACACAGTATACCAATTCTCCTTCATAAATGCAAGTGCGCGAACGAAGCGCGGCCCACAGGGGCAGAGCTTTTGACAGACAAGCCCCGGGTATGGTATCATGGAGCCAGCGTTTCAACCGAAGGGGAGAAGGGACATGGCGGATCTGATCGTGGTCTGCGGGCCTCAGGCCGTGGGCAAGATGACGGTGGCGGAGAGCCTCAGGGACAAGCTCAAATACAACATGATGATGAACCACGACAGCATCGAGCTGTCGGACCGGATCTTCGGCTTCGGCACCCCCGCCCAGCGGGCCTTCAACGAAGCCATCCGCAAAAGCGCCTTCGATCTCGCCGTCCAGCACGGGGTGGACCTGATCTTCACCTACGTCTGCGCCTTCGAGATGCAGGAGGAGCGGGACTATCTCACGGTGCTCCACGACCTGTTCACGGGGCACGGGGGCCGGTTCTACTTCGTGGAGCTGAGCGCCAGTTTGGACGCCCGGCTTGAGCGGAACGAGACGCCCCATCGGATGGAGCGCAAGGCCTCCAAGCGGGACGTGACATGGAGCCGCCGGAACCTTTTGGAGGACGCCCGGGCGCATCGGCTGAACTCCGAGGAGGGCGAGGTCTGGTTTCAGCACCACCTGAAGATCGACAACACGGACCTGACCCCCGACGAGGTGGCGGACCGGATCATCGAGGCCTTCGGGCTCGTCCCCAACGAGAAGGAAGCATGGGAATACCGCTACGGCGTGTGAATCTATACAAAATCTCAACAGGAAAGGAAGCAACCAAATGAAGCGCAAGGAAATGGACCCCAAGTATCAGTGGGACTTTACCCACATCTACCCCGACAAGGCGGCCTGGGAGGCGGCCATGGCCGAGGCTGAGGCGGCTGTGGCGGGGCTCGCCGCCCTGCCCGGGACCCTGAAGGTCAGCAAGGAGGGCTTGAAGAAGGGGCTGGACGCTGCCTATGCCGCCATGGAGAAGGTGGAGCTGCCCTTCATCTACGCGAACCTCCACAAGTGCGCCGACGGCAGCGAGCCGGAGAACCAGAATATGGACGCCCGGGCCATGACCCTGTTGGTCAAGGGCATGTCCATGCTAGCCTTTATGAACCCGGAGATTTTGTCCATCCCCGAGAGCGACCTCGCCGCCTGGATGGCTGAAGATGACATGGCGGTGTACCGGTTCATCGTGGCGGACATCACCCGGGGCCGCGCCCACATCCTGGACGAAGCGCGGGAGAGGATGCTGGCCATGCTGGGCGACGCGGCCCAGACGCCCTCCAACGCCTATTCCATGCTCACCAACGTGAACATGAAGCTGCCCCTGGTCCACGACGAGCAGGGGAACCAGGTCCAGCTCACCCAAGGGAACTTCGGCGTGTTCCGGGAGAGCCGGGATCGGAAGGTACGGGAGGAGGCGTTTCGGGCCATGTTCGGCGCCTATCGCCAGTTCGGGGACACCTTCGCGGCCCTCTACGGCGGCGCGGTGAAGATGGATAACTTCCAGGCCACGGTCCGGGGCTATGCCTCCGCCTGCGAGGCGGCTCTCGACGGCGGGAACGTGCCCGTCAGCGTGTACGACAGCCTCATCGAGGCGGTCCACGAGAGCCTGCCCGCCATGAAGAAGTATCTGAAGCTCCGGCAGCGGGCGCTGGGCCTCGAGAAGATCGATGTGTTCGACCTGTACACGCCCATGGTGGAGGACGTGGACTTCCCCGTGCCCTTTGCCGACGTGAAGGCGCTGGTGAAGGGGGCCACAGAGCCTTTGGGCCAGGAGTATGGACAGCTTCTCGATCGGGCCTTTGCGGAGAACTGGATGGACGTGTACGAGAACGAGGGCAAGCGCAGCGGCGCCTTCTCCATGGGCGTGTTCGGCGTGCACCCCTACGTGCTCCTCAACTACACGGACACCCTGGACGACGCCTTCACCGTGGCCCACGAGCTGGGGCACTCCATGCACTCCTTCTTCTCCGATCGCACCCAGCCCTACCCCCTCCACGACTACAAGATCATGGTGGCGGAGGTGGCCTCCACGGTGAACGAGGTGCTGCTCACCAAGTACCTGCTGAAGACGGAGACGGACCCCAAGCGCCGGGCCTACGTGCTGAACCACTTCCTGGAGGGGTTTAGGACCACCCTGTTCCGCCAGACCGTCTATCACGACCTGGTGGCCCTCTACTACGACGGGGCCGGGATCGACCCGGACATCGACCCCGAGTGGAGCTATATCCCCCACTTCTACCGGGGGTTCTACGTGTATCAGTACGCCACCGGCTTCTCCTCCGCCGTGGCCATCGCGGATCGGATCCTCGCCACCGGCGACGCCTCCGGGTATCTGAAGTTCCTCACCACCGGCGGCAGCGACTACCCGCTGAACGAGCTTAAGATCGCGGGGGTGGACCTGACGAAGCCCGACACGGTGAAGAACGCCTTGAAGGTCTTCTCCGATACCGTGGACGAGCTGGAGAAGTTGCTGTAAAACTTATTTCTCGCACTTTTTTCTCTTCGGTGTAGAGAAAAAAGTGCCAAAAAAGAGAAGCTCAAGAAGGGGAAGATGGTTCGGTCAGGAGCCGTCTTCCCCTTCGTATTTATCCGTTCAGTTGGTATGCTGTGAGGTTCAGGTAGAAGGCGAAGCAGAGCCACAGGGTGTAGGGGAGCTGGAGCCAGGAGGCGGGCTTGCTGACGGGCCGGTAGCGGAGCACCGTGCCGATGGCCAGGGCCAGCATCACGAGAAGGGTCACCAGTGCCGCGAGCCGCAGCCCCAGGGCGAAAAAGAGCACCGGCCACAGGAAGTTGAGGAGCAGCGTCCCGGCGTAGAAGAGATGCTGGTCCTTCAGGCCCCGAGGCGAGGCGATATAGACCAGGGCCGCGGACACGCCCATGAGGATGTACAGGATGGACCAGACGATGGAGAACACCACCGGCGGCGGCGTTAGGGGCGACTGGGGCAGGTATTGAAAGGCTTTCATCCCGTCCATGGACACCAGGGTGGCGAGACCTCCCGTCAGCAGCGAGAGGACGATGAAGATAGCGTAGGGCCAAAAGTTGTTTTTACGTTCCATGGTCCTATTGTATGGACTTTCCGGAAAAAGTATGCTTTCTTGACGCGGTCCGGCCGTCATGCTATCATGGGGGCATGAACCGCTGGAAGATAGCGCTATACCGGTTTTGGCAATGGACCTGGGGCCTGCCTCAGACCCTGGTGGGCCTTGCCATGGCCATCAAATACCGCCGGTGCCCCCGCAAGCGGGTGGGCGGCGCCGTGGCCACCCTCCACGACGGGGACTGGGGCGGCGTGTCGCTGGGCATGTTCATCTTCGTGCCCAAGGGCCTGCGGCCGGAGCGGGAGGCGGCGCTCCTCTCCCACGAGTACGGCCACACCTTCCAATCCGCCCTGCTGGGGCCGTTGTATCTGCTCCTGGTGGGCGTGCCCTCCTTCCTCTGGGCCAACCTGCCCCGGAACGTGCAGAAGCGCTCCCTGCGGCACATCCCCTACGAAGCTCACTACCCGGAGAACTGGGCGGAGAAGCTGGGCCACAAGCACTTCCCCAAGGTCCAGCCCAACCTGTTCTCCTCCCGGCCGGAGGAAAAGCCATGAAAACGATCCTGATTGCCGCACTGCTCCTGATAAACCTCTTCGCCTTCGCCCTCTACGGTATCGACAAGGCGAAGGCCAAGCGAGGTGCCTGGCGCATCCCGGAAGCGACGCTGCTGCTGGTAGCCTTCCTGGGCGGGTCTTTCGGCGCGCTCCTGGGCATGGAGGTCTTTCGCCATAAGACCAGGCACTTGAAGTTCAGGATCCTGGTCCCCCTGTTTTTGATCCTGCATATCGCCCTGGCCGTATACATGGTCAAGCGCGGGCTGCTGCCCTGAAAAAAGGTTGAAAAACCCGCAAAAAAGGCCTTGACAGGGGCGGGGTCGGTCGCTATAATAAGTACGCTTAAGCAGAGGCGCCCGCCTCTCACCTGCCGATCGAAAAGGATCAGGCACGGTATGATGGGATTATTTCGTGGTGGGCGCATTTGCGTCCGCTATTTTTTTAGGAGGTGTTGACCCATCGCTACCCAAGAACTGCCTATCAATGAGGAGATCCGGGACCCGGAAGTCCGTCTGATCGATGAAAACGGCGTCCAGCTGGGCATCATGGATGTCCGGGCCGCCCAGCGTCTGGCCGACGAGCGGGAGCTGGATCTGGTCAAGCTCTCCAACGCCAATCCCCCCACCTGCAAGCTCATGGACTACAGCAAGCACCGCTACGACATGATGAAGCGGGAAAAGGAGCAGCGGAAGAACCAGAAGATCATCGAGATCAAGGAAATCCGCCTCTCCGCCACCATCGACCAGCACGACATGGAAGTCAAGGCCAAGGCCTGCTCCCGGTTCCTGCAGGACGGCAACAAGGTGAAGGTGAGCATCCGCTTTAGGGGCCGCCAGATCACCCGGGGCGACATCGGCGAGGAGGTCATGACCACCTTCTACAACATGGTCTCCGACAAGGCCGTCCAGGAGAGGGCGCCCAAGCAGGAGGGCAGGAACATGTACATGGTGCTGGCACCGAAGAATTAAAATCTATCAGGAGGAAAGAACATGCCAAAGATCAAGACCCATCGCGGCGCTGCTAAGCGTTTTGACGTGACCAAGTCCGGCAAAATCAAGCGCGGCAAGGCTTACAAGAGCCACATCCTCACCAAGAAGACCACCAAGAGGCTGCGCGGCCTGCGCCAGACCGGCTATATCGCCGAGGAAGAGCAGAAGAAGATCCGCGAGCTGATTCCCTATAAGTAAGGAGATGTGAACCATGGCAAGAATTAAGAGAAGCGTCAATTCCATCAAGAAGCGCCGGAAGGTCCTGCGCCTGGCTAAGGGCTATTTCGGAGCCAAGTCCAAGCAGTATAGGGCAGCCTCCCAGCAGGTGATGAAGTCCATGGCCTACGCCTACGTGGGCCGCAAGAACAAGAAGCGGCCCGTATTTGCGGCACCAACTACTCCAACCTGATCAACGGTCTCAAGCTGGCCGGCGTCGAAGTGAATCGGAAGGTCCTGGCTGACCTGGCCGTCACCGACATGAACGCCTTCAAGGCCCTGGTGGACACCGCCCTGGCCGCCAAGAAAGCGTAAGCCGAAAGCAAAAGAAAAAGAGCTTCCAAGCGGAGGCTCTTTTTTCGTTACGAAAAAGCGGCGAAGGGAAAGGTTCATCCCCTTCTCATCAACTCATAGAGCATGATGGCCCCGAAGACGGCGGCGTTGAGGGACTCGGCCCGGCCGGGCATGGGGAGGCGATAGGGGTAGCAGAGGGCGGCGGCTTCGTCCGTGACCCCGTTGCCCTCGTTCCCCACCAGCAGGGCCATCCTGTCCGTTTTGGGAGGCAGGGCCTCGCTGCCGCGAAGGTGGCCGCAGAGGCAGGTGTAGCCCTGGTCGTTGAGAGCCCGGAGGGCGGCGGGGACGTCCGTCACGTAGACGGGCAGATGGTAGACGGAGCCCATGGAGGCCCGGAGGGTCTTGGGCGAGAAGGGATCGGCGCACTGGGGGGACAGGATCACCGCCGACGCGCCCAGGGCGTCCGCCGTGCGGATCAGGGTGCCCACGTTGCCCGGGTCCTGCACGTCCTCCAGCAGCAGCACCGTGCCCTGGAAGGCTTCCGGCAGCGGGGCGGCGGGGGTCTTCGCCACGGCGCACAGGCTTTGAGGCGTGCCCGCGGTGGCGAGGGCGTCCATGACGCTGCCCGAGACTTCCACGATCTCGCAGGGGAAGTCCAGGGCCCCGGCGTACCCCGCCCGCACGAAGACGGTCTCGAGGGCTGCTCCGGAGGTCAGGGCCTCCCGGACCAGCTTGTCCCCCTCGATGAAGTGGCAGCCGGTCTCCTTCCGATACTTGCTCTCCCGGAGGGAGCGGGCCCGCTGGACGCGGGGATTGGTACGGCTGGTGATGCGCTCCATAGTTCTACCTCGATCAAATGAATGAAAAAAGCCACCTTTCAGGTGGCCTGTTTTGTGTCAGTCGCTCAGACGCTGCGGATCGCTCAGACGCTGCGGACGATCTTGCCGGAACGGAGGCAACGCGTGCAAACGTTCATGATCTGAGTCTTGCCATCAACGATCACATGGACGCGCTGTACATTGGGAGCCCAGCTGCGCTTGGTCTTGCGATTGGAATGGCTGACATTGTTACCGGACATCTTGCCCTTGCCGCAGACTTCACAGAACTTACCCATTCAAGTCCACCTCCTTTGCAAAAATCGAACGGAGCTATATTACCATAGACATTCCGATAATGCAAGCTTTTTTTAGAGCAAATCTAAAAAATTATTTTGCCGCAGGGCTTCGTACAGGACGATGGCCACCGAGTTGCTCAGATTCAGGGACCGCTGGCCCTCCCCCATGGGGATGCGGATGGCATGATCGGCGTTTTTCGCCAGCAGTTCCTTGGGCAGGCCCGCCGTCTCCTTGCCGAAGACCAGGAAGTCCCCGTCCCGAAAGGCCGTGTCCGTGTACCGGTTCCGAGCATGGGTGGAGGCGTAGAAGAACCGAGCCTCCGGGTACAGGGCCTGGAGCTCCTCCAGACTGTCGAAATAGCTGATGTCCAGGGTGTGCCAGTAATCGAGGCCCGCCCGCTTCAGGTGCTTGTCGTCCACGGAAAAGCCCAGGGGACGGATGAGATGCAAACAGGAGCCGGTGACCGAACAGGTCCGGGCCACGTTCCCCGTGTTCTGGGGTATCTCCGGCTCCACCATGACGATATGAAACATAGGCCGATCTTTCCTCCGACTGCTCTCTTTTACGTAAAATTTTAGCATAATTTTTGTGACAGCGGTTGAACAATCTGTGAATAGACGGTATAATGCAAGCATGTATACGCGAAAGAATGTCCCTGAGAAGGCGACATCCAAAACTGCATCCGCAAAACGCTCCGCCGACAGCGCCGCTGCCCGGTCCTCTTCGTCTGCCCCGGCAGCAGAGCTGACCGAGGAGGAGAAGGCCCGCCGGGCCGCTGCCCGCAAGCGCGCCGCCGCCCGTCGGAAGGAGAAGGAGCGCCAGCGGCAGAAGCGCATCTTCATGGTGGCGGCAGGCATGTTCCTGACCGCCATGGTGGTGCTGGTATGGGCCGTGGTCCTGATGGTGAAGCGCAACCGTTCCGAAGTGACGGCGGTGGACGCCAGCCCCGGCGCCTCCGCCTATACGGCGCCTACCCAGGGCGGCTCGGAACCTACGAGCCAAAGCGGCGACCCCAGCTCCGTCCCCCCCGCCTCCACCGTCATCGCCCACGGCGTCACGGTGAACGGCGTAGCGGTGGGCGATATGACCGTGGACCAGGCTCGCTCCGCCCTAGTGCAGGGCCTTGAAAACGATCTGAACAGCGTGGCCATCACGCTGAACAGCGAATACTTCAACGCCACCTTGAACCGCAACGACATCGGGGCTTTCTTCGACGTGGACGCCGCTCTGGCCACCGCAGCCGTCTCCGGCAGCGGCGCGCAGGTGAAGGCCACCATGTTCTACGACGAGGAAACGCTGATGGAGGCTCTGACCGCCCTCAACGAAAAGGTCCCCGGCCACGCCACCAACGCCACCATGTCCATCGCCTATGACAGCTACACCGTGGGCAAGACCACCTACCAGAAGCCCAAGTTCGTCTACACCGAGGGCGTCAACGGGATGCAGCTCGATACGGCGGCCGTGGCGAGCCAGATCGAAAACGCCCTGCAAACGGGGACCTATCAGCTGTCCTTCGCCCCCAACGTGACCGTGTCCGAGCCGGCGGTGACCGTGGAGAGCCTGAAGAAGGCCACCACCAAGCTGTCCTCCTTCCACACCCTGTACTACTTCACCGGCACCAGTTCCACAGACAAGGAGACCCTTGCCGTCCGCGAGGGCCGGGACGCCAACATCAGCAAGGGCGTGGGCATCATGAACGTCATCACCCTGAAGCCCGGCGAAAGCTTCAGCTTCAATAAGAAGACCGGCGATCGGACCGAGAAGAAGGGCTGGGCCATGGCCCCCGCCATCTACGGCAAGGACCATCGGCCGGAACCCGGCGGCGGCATCTGCCAGGTCAGCACCACCATGTACAACGCCCTGCTGCGGGCCGGCGTGGAGATCACCTACCATCGGCCCCACACCATCCCCTCGGACTATGTGGACCTGGGATGGGACGCCACGGTGGACTACGGCCATATCGACTTCAAGTTCAAGAACAACAAGAAGAACACCATCTACCTGTTCGTATACATCACCAAGAACAAGGACAGCTCCCGGAAGAAGGAGATCCATGTGGACGTGTACGGCATGGAGGAGCCCGGCATCACCTACAAGGCCTACGCCGATGTGCCTATCGAGGACAAGGCGGTCAACCCGGAGATCAAGTACGACAAGAAGCAGTACGAGGGATACCAGGAGAAGACCCGCAACGCCCACGACGGCTACGTGGTGACCACCTATGTGGACATGTACACCAACAAGGCCAATCCCCAGACCATCTACAGCTATACCGCCACCTACGACAAGATCGAGGAGCAGTGGATCTACGGCACCAAGCCCACCCCCACCCCCGGTCCCACCAAGACCCCCAAGCCCACCAAGACCCCCAAGACCACGCCCACGGCGGAGTCCTACGAGCCAGGATATTAAGCCCGTTCCAGGCGGACCGAAACAGCGGCCCGCCTTTTTGATCTCAGCGAGCAGAGAAAGGAAAAGAGTATGATCTACGGATTCATCGGCGTAGGGAACATGGTCTCCGCCATCCTCCGGGGCATGGCCCAGTCGGGCCGCTTCCCCCAGGGGGCCCTTTGCGGCTACAACCGAACCCCGGATAAGGCCCTGGCGCTGCAGGCGGAGATGGGCCTCATGCCCTGCGACAGCGAGCGGGCCGTGGCCGAGCGAGCCGACGTGGTGGTGCTGGCCGTGAAGCCCCAGATGCTGGAGGGCGTGCTCCCCAAGATCGCGCCGGCGGTCGGCCCCGACAAGCTCATCGTCACCATCGCCGCGGGCAAGGAGACGGGATGGTACGAGGAACGGCTGAAGGAGACGCCCGTGGTCCGGGTCATGCCCAACATCAACGCCCGGGTGGGCCTGTCCGTCAGCGCCCTCTGCGGCGGCAGATGGGCAAGGCCCGAGCACCTTGCGATCGTCCGAGAGATGTTCGAGACCGTGGGCACGGTCTACCAGGTGGAGGAACGGCTCTTCTCCGCCTTCTCCGCCATCGGAGGGGCCTCCGGCGCCTTCGTCCACCTGTATATCGACGCCCTGGCCTCCGCCGGGGTCCAGGCGGGCATCCCCCGCCTCCTGAGCCAGGAGATCGCCTGCCGTGTGGTGGAGGGGAGCGCCCGGCTCACCGCTGAAAGCGCCGTCCATCCCATCGCCCTCATGGACCAGGTCTGCTCCCCCGGCGGCACCACCATCGAGGGGGTCCATACCCTCAAGCGCCTGGGCTTCGAATCCGCCGTCCAGCAGGCGGTCCGGGCCGTCATCGAAAAGGACAAGCTCTTGGGACAATAGCGTTTTGCGCATAGCAAAAGAGGGCCGAGGCCCTCTTCTTTTGTGCGTTATCGGATGCCGTGCTCGGTCATGGACTTCAGCAGGAAGTCCCGGGCCTTGCTGGGCGGCAGGTGAGCTTGCACGTCCCGCGGGTCCACGTAGTCCCCGTTGTCCACGCAGGCCAACAGGAACTCGACGGTGAACACGTCGAAGATATGGGGGTTGGAGAAAGCCTGCTCCACGGTGGTGTTCATGCGGGTGTTCAGCGCTTCCAGGATGCAGGTGTAGATAAAGTGATCCCGTCCCAGCAGTTCTCCCAGCCGATCCAGGCTGTTGAGGGCCTCCTGCACCTGAGCGACCAGCACGTGCCGCCGATAGCCGCCCGTGCCCTCTCCGCCCGTCAGGATGGCGTCCACGGAACAGTGGAGCAGCACCGCCAGATCCGGCAGCAGCGACACGTCGGGCAGGGTCTCCCCCCGCTCCCAGTTGGAGACGGACTGGGCGCTGACCCCCAGCCGTTCCCCCAGCTTCGCCTGGGTCAGGCCCACCTCCTTGCGGCCCGTCTGGATGAACGCGCCGATCCTTTCCAAATCCAAATACATGATCTTCATCTCCTTTCCAAAGCAAGGATACCACCGAAGAGCGCCCCTGACAATCGAACGCTCCTTGAGCGCCGGGGCAAAATACTCAAGGAACGGTTCTATACAAAAGGAAGGCCGCTGCCGGCCCTCCTTTCTCTGTTTCCGTTACGCGCTCCTCTTGCTGTGGAAGTGGACCAGCACCCCCAGGAGCCCCACCGCCAGGCAGCCGACGCCGCCGCCCACCGCGCCCTTTACGAGCATGAACAGGCCGGCTGCTGCCAGGATGGCGGCCGCCACCAGAAAGAACACGGATTGCGTGGTATGCCGTTCCCTTGCCATATCTCTATCCCCGATGCTTTCCGATTTTCGCCGCCGGGATCACTTGCCGTCCTCGTCCATGTACCGGGCCCGATTGAAACGGTCCCTCACGTCGAGGACGTTGTTTACCGTCTTTTCGGGCAGGATCTCATCCGCTTGATCGGAACCGGAGCCCTTTCTCCCGGCGTTCCGCTTCGAAACGATCCATCCGACGATGCCCAGTAGGACGACAGCGGCGATAAACCCGATGAAGAGTTTTCCTAAGAAGCCCATGGCGATCCTCCTCTCCTCAATGGATCCCGAAAGCAGCGCTTCAGCCCACCGTCAAGAGATCATTCCACGCCCTCGGTGACGTACGCGATGGCGTCCACGGAAGCGGGCACGATGCCGTTCGCCTTGAAATAATCCATATGGGCGGACGGGATGTCCTTGCGGACGATCATACTGCTGCCCGGCGTCAGCGCCTTGTTGTCATACATGCTCTCATCCTCGATATCCAGGATGTTCCCTTCCGCATCCAGCAGGACAAGCACCACCTGGATGCCGTAGATCGGCTTGTCCGTGTTGTTGGTCACCGTGGCATACATATAGTTGTAGGTCCACCAGCCGGATTTGACATCCATCTGCAGATCGGTCTCGACGGGCAGGCGCAGCGTCCGCTCGGAGTTGTCCGTCTTCTGGGTCAGCGTCAGATTGTAGTCGGCGGCCTTTCCGGACGTGATCTCGCTGTACATCTTCACGTATGTATATTCGCCGGGCTCCAGATACTCGGCATAGGCGGTCAAATAATCGCTGGACGTGAGGACGTCGCCCGCTTCGTCATAGATCTCCAGCACGCCGGCATTGATCTTCGTCGCCTTATCCCCTGCATTGCTGACCTTGGCGTAGGCGTAGCCGTACGTCCAATAGCTGCTGACCACATGGAAATTCTCCTGATCGACGGTCAGCTTTCCCGCCGCATACGTCGCCGTGCTCACGGAGAGCAGCAGCACAACAAGAAGAATAGAAACTACCTTTTTCATTTGAGTTCATTCCCTTTCTTAATATTCTGTTCACATTATAGCCCGTTTTGGGTCGCGTTTCAATATAAAAAACAGGAGAATTTCTTTTCAAAAGCTGGCGGAACGACGGGCGGAGGACGCGATCAAGTATAAGGCGGTGCGCGAACAGCAGCGCTTCATTGAGGATTTGGATGGTAAAAACATATCCTCAAGCTGCTTTTGTATGCAGTTCCCAATCTTTGAAGGATTATGACGCATGATATAATCCTCAATGAACGCATAGGTAGGAGAGATGGTAGCGGTGTGATGTTTTGTAAAGAGATGTTGCGATTTTGTCAGAGAAATGCTATGATTTCCTTGCCAAAGTTTGGACAACTTTTCGATGGACAATTTTGAGGGTTATGGACCTGTTCAAAGAGGGTGATGGACAACTTTTGGACAATGTGTTTCTTGTGCTGGAAATAAAAGAAGGAGAGAAAGGTTTCATCCTTTCTCTCCCAAAAGTCCCTGTTTTTCTGGGTTTTCTTATTTCCCGAAGTAGCGCTTGAGCAGACCTGCAAAGGCCTTGCCGTGTCTGGCCTCATCGCGGGCCATTTCGTGGACGGTGTCGTGGATGGCGTCGAGGTTCAGCTCCTTGGCGCGCTTGGCGAGGGCGGTCTTGCCGGCGGTGGCGCCGTTCTCGGCCTCCACCCGCATCTTCAGGTTCTTCTCGGTGGAATCGGTCAGGACCTCGCCCAGCAGCTCCGCGAACTTGGCGGCGTGCTCGGCCTCCTCCAGGCCCGCCTTCACCCAGTATTCGCCGATCTCGGGATAGCCCTCACGATAGTCCACCCGGGCCATGGCCAGGTACATGCCCACCTCGGTGCACTCGCCGGTGAAGTTCTTACGGAGACCCTCGATGATATCCTCAGGCGCGCCCTGGGCCACGCCCACCACATGCTCGGCGGCCCAGGTCATTTCCCCGGCCTGCTCGATGAACTTGGAAGCGGGGGCCTTGCAGATGGGGCACTGCTCGGGAGCCTTCTCGCCTTCATACACGTAACCGCAGATGCTGCATACGAACTTTGCCATGATAGATCCTCCTGATATGTTTTTATCGGTGTTTCCCCGCCCGTTCGCGGGTACTCATCCTTTATATTGTAAGGTCTCCCCCGCCCCTCTGTCAACACTCGGCGACAAGTTTTTGCCGCCTACGCCCCCAGCGTCAGCTCCACCACGGTATCCAGGTCGATCTTGACGCTGTCGGTGAGGAGCAGGGCGCGATTGGGCTCGTCCAGGCGGCGGACACGGCCGGTGAGGGTCTCGTACTGGCCGCCGTCCTTCTTCTCGTCGGGGACGAAGCGGACGATGGTGACCTCCGGCTGCTCCGGCAATCGCTGGCGCAGCAGGGCCAGCTGCCGGTCCAGGGCCAGGAGGGCGTCCTCCCCCAGCTCGGGAGCCGCTTCCGTCAGCCGCCCCGTCTCGGCGATCTCCCCCTCGAAGCCGGTCAGGGCCGCGAAAGGCAAGAACTGAGCCGCCCGCTTGCCCATGGGCATGGGCGGGTGCTTCTTCGACACAGGCCGAGGCAGATGGAGGATGTCGTCGTACGGGCCGGGCATATCAGCGGATGAAGTTGGTGCGGTTGCCCCGCTCCGTCTCGGGCAGGGGCACGCCGGCCAGGCGCCCCGCCTCCTGGCACTTCAGGAGGTAGGCCATGTTCCGGGCAAGGTTCCGCATGGTCTGGAGCCCCTCGGCGTCCTCCGCCGCCTCCCCCGCCTTGGCGCCGTGCATGAGGTTCCAATAGGTGGCTCCCACCACGGGCATGCGGGAGATGCCGAAATACTTGTTGAGCACGTCGAAGCTGGCCGAGGTGCCGCCCCGCCGGGCCACGGCCACCGCCGCCCCGGGCTTGAAGGCGAAGGCCCCGCTGCCGCTGTAGAAGACCCTGTCCAGGAAGCTGAGGATGCGGCCGGAGGGATGGGCGTAGTAGACCGGGGTACCGAAGACGAAGCCGTCCGCCGCCTTGGCCTTGGCGATGAAGTCGTTGACCCCGTCGTCCGCCCCGAAGGCGCAGCCCGCCGCGGTGCACTTGCCGCAGCCCAGGCAATCCCGGAGGGGGCCGTTGCCCACGTTCACGATCTCATAGTCGATCCCCTCCCGCTTCAGCTGTTCGCCGATCTCCCTGAGGGCCACATAGGTGTTGCCCGTGGGCCGGGCGCTGCCGTTGAGCATCAATACTTTCATCGAATACCTCCATGTATGATTATGCGTTTATGCTGCATATATTCACTTCGTCAGGCCTTATGGCCGCCGATCTGGGCGTTCCTGTCCTTGGTAGTGGCCCCGTCCTTCAGGTCCATGCCCTTCAGGATGGCGTTGCCGCCGAATTTCTTGCGGATGTCCAGCACCGCCTGCTGGGCCTGCCGTTCCCGCTGCAGCTGGTTCTGGCGGGCCTGACGGGCCTGCTCCTCCGCCTCCGGATCGCTGAACAGGTCCAGCTGCTCGCTCTTGCCGCCTGCCGGGTCCATGCCCATCTCCTCCAGCCGCCCGGCCGCCACCTGGACCCGGCGCACCGTGAGGCTTGGATCCGCCACCCGATCGAAGACGGCCACCAGGGCCGCCGCGATATCCTTGGTGGAGGCGGTGGGCTCCCGGAAACGGTGGCTGCCGTGGGTGGGCTTGGGGGCGGAGCGGCCATAGTAGTCCACCACCACCTCCCCCTTGTACGGGGTGCCCTGGGCCAGGTTCTCCACGTCGTACCCGATATACAGGTACACCTCCCCCGCCAGCAGGCCCCGATAGACCAGGTCCAACGACAGGTTCTCCGCCATCTCCCGGACGATGAGCCGGGCCTCCGAAAAGGCGTAGGGCCGCATGAGCACCTGGCCGCTGCCCACGCTCCTGGACTCCGGCGTGTAGGCCTTGACGGCCGCCAGGGTGCAGGGCTCGTGGCCCCAGGCGTGGTCGATGAGCAGCTCCGCGTTCACGCCGAAAATCTTGTAGAGGGCGTCCTCGCTGCTCAGGGACATGCGGGCCAGGTCCCCCATGGTGTACACGCCCCGGCTGGCCAGGCGCCTGGCCGTGCCCATGCCCACCCGCCAGAAGTCGGTGAGGGGCCGATGGTCCCACAGCTGCTCCCGATAGGTCTGCTCCGTGAGCTCCGCCATCCGGGCCCCGTGCTCGTTGGGTTCGGCGTGCTTGGCCACGATGTCCATGGCTACCTTGGCGAGGTACAGGTTGGTGCCCACCCCCGCCGTGGCGGTGATGCCGGTCTCCCGCAGCACCTCCTCCATCATCCTCTCCGTCAGCGCCCGGGGCGTGAGGCCGTAGGTCTTTAGGTACGGCGTCAGGTCGATGAACACCTCGTCGATGGAATAGACCTGGATGTCCTCCGGGGCCACGTAGCGCAGGTAGACGCTGTATATCCGGGCGCTGTAGGCCATGTACTTCTTCATCTGGGGCGGGGCGGTGATATAGTCCGCCTGGAGCGCCGGGTCGGCTGCCAGCTCGCGGGCGAAGGTGGAGCTGCCCTGGAGTCGATGTCGGGGGGCCGCCATCCGCCGCAGGGTGTTGATCCGGCGCATGCCCTCCTCCACCTCGAAGAGGCGGGCCCGGCCGGGGATGCCGTGGGCCTTCAGGGCCGGGGACACGGCCAGGCAGATGGTCTTCTCCGTCCGGCTCCGGTCCGCCACCACCAAGAGGGTGTCCAGGGGGTCCAATCCCCGTTCCACGCACTCCACGGAGGCGTAGAAGGACTTGAGATCGATGGCCGCATACCAGCGCTCTTCCATACCCGCGCCTCCTTTCCTTGGATACAGCATACCACAGTCCTGCCCTTCGGTACAACAGAAAAAACCTGTAAACTGTCCCATGGCGGGGTCGTTTACAGGGGAAGGATCGAATTTCGGCGGTTTTAGGAAAGGGCCGACGTGATGGCGTTCAGCAGATCGCTATATTCGGTGAAGGCGGGGAGCTGGGGATGATCGGCTTTGATCCGCTCCGTGGTGCGGAAGAGAAAGCCCGCCTTGCTGGCAAGGAGCATGTCCAGGTCGTTGTAGCTATCGCCCACGGCGATGGTCTCAAAGCCCACGCTTTGCAAGGCCCGGACCGTGGTAAGCTTGGAATCCTTGCAGCGCATGCGGATGTCCAGGAGCTCGCCGCTGGAGGAAACGACCAGGGAGTTGCAGAAGATGGTGGGCCGGCCCAGCTTCTCCAAAAGGGGCCTGGCGAACTCCTCGAAGGTGTCGCTGAGGATCACCGTCTGGGCCCTGTCCCTGAGGGCGTCCAGGAAATCCCGGGCGCCGGGCAGGGGGTCGATTTCAGCGATGACGGCCTGTATCTCTCGAAGACCCAGGCCGCGTTCCTTCAAGATGCCCATGCGCCAGTGCATGAGCTTGCGGTAGTCCGGCTCGTCCCGGGTGGTGCGTTTGAGCTCGGGGATGCCGCTGACCCGGGCAAACTCGATCCAGATCTCCGGGGTCAATACCCCCTCCATATCCAAACAGACCAGATCCATCCTATCCCTCCTGCCCCACGGCCTTGTCCAACACGTAGGAGAGCATCTCTCCCGGCTCGATCACGTCCCGATGCCGCACGAGACGCTCTCGAAGGCCCTGCAGATTCTTCGGCATGGGCACCTTCGTGACCGCCGCCAACCGCTCCATGGCGGCAAACTCGTCCGGCCCCGGCGCCTCTCCCAGGGCCTCCAGCACCGCCGCCGGAAACTTGTAGGGGGAGGCCGTGGAGAGGATCACCACGGGCCTGTGGTCAGGGCAGGCGGCCTTGTACTGCTGGGCCGCGTCGTAGGCCACCGCCGTATGGGTGTCCATGAGATAGCCGTACTGACGCCAGACCGTCCCGATAGCCCGTTTGGCGCCCTCGTCGTCGCAGCAGGCGGCGAAGAACAGCTCATCCAGCCGTTGCTTCAGGGCGGCAGGGACCTGGTAGGCCCCGGTCTCGGACAGGGATTTCATGAGTCGGGCCACCAGATCCGCGTCCCGGGACAGGAGGAACAGCAGCCGTTCCAGGTTGCTGGACACCAGGATGTCCATGGAGGGGGAGATCGTCTTGTAGAAGGGCCGATTCCGGTCGTAGACGCCGGTGCGCAAAAAGTCGGTCAGGATGTGGTTGGCGTTGGAGGCGCACACCAGCTTGCCCACGGGCAGGCCCAGAGCCTTGGCGAAATATCCGGCCAGGATGTCGCCGAAGTTGCCGGTGGGGACCACGAAGTCCACCCCTTCTCCCGGGGCGATCCGGCCCGCCCGGACCAGGTCGGCGTAGGCTTTGAAGTAGTAGACCACCTGGGGCGCCAGGCGCCCGATGTTGATGGAGTTGGCCGAGGACAGCCTCACTCCCTTCCCCGCCAGCAGCTCCTCCTGCTCCACCGCGGCGAAGATGTTTTTGACGCCGGTCTGGGCGTCGTCGAAGTTGCCGCGGACGGCGCAGACGCAGACGTTGTCCCCGTCCTGGGTGGCCATCTGGGCTTGCTGCACGGGGCTGACGCCGCCGTGGGGATAGAAGACCAGGATCCGGGTGCCGGGCACGTTCCGGAAGCCCTCCATGGCGGCCTTGCCCGTGTCGCCGCTGGTGGCGGTGAGGATGAGGATATCGTCATCGACGCCGCACTTCTCCCGGGCGGCGGTCATGAGCAGGGGCAGCATGGACAAGGCCACGTCCTTGAAGGCGCTGGTGGGGCCACGAAAGAGCTCCAGAAGGGTATCGTCCCCCACGGACACCGTGGGCGTCAGCTCCTCGGTCTCGAACTTGCCAGCATAGGCCTGCCGGACCAGGGCGGCCATCTCCGCCTCGGAGAAGGAGGGCAGCAGCACGGTCAAAATCTTCGTGGCCATCTCCTGGGTGGAGAGGGGCAGCAAGGATCGCCAGTCGAAGGCAAGGCCGTCGAGGGAGGCGGGGCTGTAGAGGCCGCCGTCCCGGGCCATGCCGTCCAGGATCGCCTGGGCGCTGGACGCCTGCAAGCTGTCGTTTCGGGTGCTTTGGTAGATCATATGGCTCCTTGGGCCTCCTCCCCCACCTCCGCAGAGAAAAAAGCCTTGCAATTTGTTCCTGTATATGATATATTGTCTTTCATTGAAAGTCAAGTGTTTTTCTATTGCGGACATTCGCAAAAGAAAAGCGGAAAGGAGGTCGGCCATGCAGATCGGATTGCTGGGGTACGGGACCGTGGGCAAAGCGTTCCACGCCCTGAGCAAAGAGCAGCCGGCCCTGACGGTGAAGACGCTCCTCACCCGCCGCCCCCGCGGCACGGGGTGCCGGGAGACGGATTCTTTCGCCGACATTGTGAATGACCCGAACATCGACCTGGTGGTGGAGCTCATCGGCGGCATCCACCCGGCCTACGAGTACATTTCGGCAGCCCTGAGGGCCAAGAAGCACGTGGTGACCGCCAACAAGGCGTTGATCTGCGCCTACTATCCGGAGCTGGTGCAGCTGGCCCAGGAGAACGGCGTATGTCTTCGGTGCACGGCAGCGGCGGGCGGCGGCATCCCCTGGCTGTCCTCCCTGAGCCGGGTGGCCCGGATGGATCGGATAACCGCCGTGGAGGGTATCCTCAACGGCACCACCAACTACATCCTGTCGGAGATGACGGCCCGCAACGCCGCCTACGGCGAGCTGCTGGCGGAGGCCCAAAAGCTGGGCTACGCTGAAGCCGACCCCACCGATGACGTGGAGGGCTATGATGCCCGGCG
Source organism: uncultured Eubacteriales bacterium (assembly GCA_902768995.1). Lineage (GTDB taxonomy): Bacteria > Bacillota > Clostridia > Christensenellales > CAG-138 > RUG472. The sequence continues at coordinate 20,133 of CACXNN010000012.1, forward strand.
CAAGCTGGTGCTCAGCGCCAACCTGGCCTTCTCCGCATTGCTCCGGGAGCAGGACATCCCCTGCATCGGCATCTCCCGCATGACCGTGGCGGACATCGCCTGGGCCCGGGAGCGGGGCCTGGTCTGGAAGCTGATCGCCCGGGCCGAACGCAGGGGCGACGCCGTCAGCGCCTTCGTCTGCCCCACCCTCTTCCCTGCCTCCACGCCGGAGAGCCAGACCAACGGCAGCGCCAACCTGGTCTCCCTGTACGCCGAGCGCATCGGGAAGCAGAGCTTTTCCGGCGCCGGAGCGGGGGGCTGGCCCACCGCCTCCAACGTGCTGGCGGACTGTCTGGAGATCGCTGACAGTTCCCGGTCCTTCTATAGCGACCGGCCCGCAGCGCCCCTGCCCATCGACAATCACGGGGAGGTCAAGACCTGGCTGTTCCGCAGCTACGGCCGATATGCCGTGCGTCAGGAGACTGCCGCCGATGCCTTCGAGGCCTATGCCGCCGTATCCGAGATCGACTCCGGGGCGCTGCTGGCGCACCTGCCCTGGGGCATGCTGTAAGCGCCTATGCCCATGCGTTTTAGAAAAGGAGGAAAGAGTATGAATTCCAGTTCCCGCTATTATCTGGTGGCAGCGGAGGTGCTGCCGGAGATCTTTTTAAAGGTGGCGGAGGCCAACCGGCTCCTGCGGGCCGGCGAGGTCGCCACGGCGGGCGACGCGGCTAAGGCCGTGGGCATCAGCCGCAGCGCCTACTACAAGTATCGGGACGCCATCCAGCCCTTCACCGATATGACCACGGGCCATATCATCACCTTCTACGCCCTGCTGAAGAACCGGTCAGGGGTCCTGTCCAACGTGCTGTCGGTGTTCGCCCGCTCCGGAGCCAACATCCTGACCATCAACCAAAGCATCCCCACCGACGGCTGCGCTGCCGTCACCATCGCCGCCGAGACCTCCGGCATGACCTGTTCGCTGGAGTCCCTTCTCTCCGCCGTCAATGCCCTGGACGGCGCGGTCCGCTTCGAGATTTTGGCGGGGTAAAGCCCCTTAAGTCCAAGGACAACACCTATGGGTCCGAACCGGCTGAACGCTGCTTCGGGCCCTTTTTCGTCTGTGAAAGCCTGGGGTTCCTTTACAAAACGCGGCGTTTGTGGTATACAATGGCAGAAAATGTCGCAGCGAATTACGACGCCGCCAAGCTGGGCAAGCTCCTTGGCGCGGCAAACTACGATCTTGCGGCGCTGTATCAGAAACTGACTGAAAACGGCGGAGGCGCCGGAAGACGTGAAGAAGAAAGCAGGTAAACGAACATGAAGCGAACGCCCATCGACCAGCGGGAGCTGCCGGACTACACCCGGGGCGAGGAGATCATGAACATGGTCACCCACATTGTGGGCGGCGGGATCGGGGTGCTGGTGCTGATCGCCGGCGTCATCCTCTCCGCCCTCAAGCGGGACGCCTGGGGCATCGTCAGCGCCGCCATCTACGGCCTCACCATGATCTGGCTCTACACCATGAGCAGCGTCTACCACGGACTAAGGCCCAGCCGGGCCAAGAAGGTCCTGCAGGTGCTGGACCACTGCACCATCTACGCCCTGATCGCGGGCACCTATACGCCCATCCTGCTGGCGGGCATCCGGCCCCTGCACCCGGTCCTCGCCTGGGTCTTCTTCGGCCTCGAATGGGCGCTGCTGGCCCTGGCCACCACGCTGACCGCCATCGACCTCGATAAGTACGACGTGCTGTCCATGATCTGCTATATCGCCATGGGCTGGCTCATCATCCTGGCCGTGCCCCAGACCATCGAAGCCATGACCCAGGCCGGGTTCTACTGGCTCCTCTCCGGCGGCATCGCCTACACCGTGGGCGCTGTCCTCTACGGCATCGGCAGCAAGCGCCGCTGGTTCCATTCCGTCTTCCACCTGTTCGTGATCCTGGGGAGCGTTCTGCAGGCCGTGGCGATACTTTGGTATGTGCTGAAATAAGCAGCCCGGGGAGATTCGAGCACGCGCCTCCGGGCTTGCTCGGGGCTCGGCTCTTCCCCCGGACGCGCTGAATAACAAAACAGACTCCCCTGGGGAGTATCCCGGAGATTCGAACACTCGGCTGCGGCCTCGCTCAGCCCGCGGCTCTGAAGCCCCACTGGGGCTTCATTCACTACTGTCTCCAGTCACTATCCACGCCTGCGGGCGCGTGAAAGAGGCGCGCCCAGGGAGATTCTCACACTCGCTCACGCTCGCTCAGGGTTCGGCTCTCAGGCCACACTGTGGCCTGATTCACTACCGAACCCAGTTCGAATCTCCCTGGGCTGCGCCGAATAACAAAACAGACACCCCGTTGGGGTGTCTGTTTTGTTGGCGCGCCCAGGGAGATTCGAACTCTCGACCTACCGGTTCGTAGCCGGGCACTCTATCCGCTGAGCTATGGGCGCATTTCGTCCCGGATGACCCGGAACGCTTATCTATTGTAGCCATCTGCGGCCGAAATGTCAAGAGGAAAAACGGGATTTTCGGCCGGAATTATCAGGGGATTCAGACGGGGCGATCCTCGGTCTGGTTGATGACCATGGCGATGCCCGCGTTCTTGATCATCCGGGAGCACATGACGCAGGGTTCCGCCTTTTCGAGGGGCTTGCCGTTCTCGAAACCGTAGAGGTACAGGGTGGAGCCCAGCATCTCGTTGCGGCTGGCCGAAATGATGGCGTTGCACTCGGCGTGGACGGCCACGCACTTCTCGTACTGCTCCCCGTGGGGGATGCCGTGGGCTTCCCGCCAGCAGACGCCCACGTCGCAGCAGTTCTCGTCGCCCCGGGGCGCGCCGTTGTAGCCGGTGGCCACGATCTCGTCGTTCTTCACAATGACGGCCCCGTACTGCCGTCGAAGGCAGGTGGACCGCCGCGCCACCTCCGCCGCGATGTCCAGATAGTATTGCCGCTTGCTGACCCGTTCCATAGCGTTTCCTCCGATATATTTTGTTTAGTATAGCACGATCCGTGGGGTTGTGGCAAGGCTTACCGCTTTTGGCCTTTGATGAGGTTCTTGTAGAGGCGGACGGCGCCGGGGAGGCAGTTGTATTCGATGTTCTCGTTGGGGGCGTGCATGCCGGCCATCTGCTCGGGGCCGTAGATCAC
>CACXNN010000012.1:23308-36022 GCA_902768995.1 uncultured Eubacteriales bacterium
CCCGGGAAGGTCTCCCGGATGGCGGCCTCCACGGACCGGAAGGCCTCGCCCTGGATGTCGCAGGAGGGCGAGAAGTCGTCGCTGTGGACCACGGTCATCTCCAGGTCGTGCTTTTTCGCCAGCTTTTCGAGGATGGCCAAGGTCTCCTTCTCCCCCTGATGAGGGATGTACCGGAGGTTGGCGCTGACGGTGGCGGATCGGGGCAGCACGTTGAAGGCGGCGGAGCCGGAGGACATGGTGAAGGCCACGGTGGTCTTCAGCATGGCGGCGGCGGTGGGACTGATGGCAGGCAGGGCCGCCTTGAGGAGGGGCCCGAAGAGCCACAGGTTCCCCAGCAGGAGCTTCAGGGGGAAGGAGCCGTAGGCGGAGAGGCGGCCGAACATGGCGCTGACCTCCGGCAGCAGCTTTTTCTTAAATGGGTATTTGTTCACGTCCCGCACGAAGGCGGAGAGCCGGTCGATGGGGGTATCCTTCCCCGGGGCGCTGGCGTGGCCGCCCTTGCCGCGGTGCCGCCGCCCTCGTCCATGACCAGGAACAGATCCACGCCCCGGCGGCGGATCTCCTCCACCAGCTTGGGGCAGCCGTCGCCGCCCCACTCCTCGGTGCAGGAGGAGGACAGGTACACGTCACAGTCAGGGGTGTAGCCCTCGCTGAGCAGTTCCTCTACGGCCTGCAGAAAGGCCATGACGGAGCACTTGGTGTCGGAGGTGCCCCGGCCCCAGACCTTGCCGTCCTCGATGAGGCCGGAGAAGGGCGGGTGCTTCCACTCGCCGCCCGCGGGGACCACGTCCTGATGGCTCATGAGCAGGATGGGCTTTTCCCGGCTCTTGCCCTGCCAGTAATAGAGGAGGTTCCCGTCGATGTCCGTGACCTCCAGCTTTTCGTGGACCAGGGGAAAGAGCTCTTTGAGGACCTGGTGGAAGGCCTCCCACCGCGCCGGTTCGTTCTGGGCCTCGAAGGAGGTGGTGTCGCACTGGACCATCTTCGACAGCTTTTCAGCCAGGGGCAGCGATACCTCCTCCGGCTCGTCGGCCACGTAGGTGCTCTTGAGCGTGGGGGTCAGCAGGGTCTTGACGAGGGCGACGAGGAGCAGCAGGACCACGATCCCCAGGAGGATGCCAACGTACAGCATATCAGTTTCCTTTCTGTTGCTTGCGATAGAGGAGCCAGGCGATCCCGATGGCCAGGGCGCCCGAGGGGATGATCATCATGCTGGTGGAGGAGATGAGGCTGGGCACCAGGATGAACAGCAGGCTCATGAGCACCAGGGGCGCCACGGCGATGTTCATATGGTTGCGGTAATACTTGTAGGCCATGGCCCCGAACAGGGCGGGGACCACGTTGGAGAAGGCGGGCTGCAGGGCTTCGCTCTGGAGGATGGGCTGCAGGGGCGTCAGCAGCAGCACGCCGAAGGCCAGCACCAGGATGGTCACCAACGACGAGGTGGCGATGGACAGCGTGGAGATGATCTCGTTCTCCGGGGTGCCGGTCTTGGCGCCCACGATGTCCCGGGCGTTGACAGCGCAGGGGATCTTCATATTGATGAGGTTGCCGGTGATGAAGGCGAGATACCCGCCGCCGGCGCCCAGCATGGGGGTGTAGATGAGGAACTCCACCACGCTGCTGACGGTCCACACGAGACCTACGGACAAAAAGGCTTTGGCCACCGCGCCGAGATCCGGCAGGGCGCCCAGGTAGGAGCCCATGAGGAAGGGCGCGCCCACCAGCAGGCAGAGGGTGATCAGGGTGCAGATGCGGCCGATGCGGTGGGTGCCCCGGGTGTAGGCGGCCCAGCTTTCGTTGTGCTTGTTTTCCATAGCGCTCCCCTCCCTATTTCACCAGCAGGCCGATGACCACCGCCGCGGCCATGCCCACGATCATGCTGCCCGCCACGGAGAAGCTCTCCACCCAGGCCTTCTTTTTCTGCTCGGCCAGGTACACGAACCCCGCCATGACCAGGGCGCTGACCGCCGCCACGGCGATGGGCGTCCAGTCGCCGGAGAAGGTGAAGAGGCCGTTCCCGGACACGAAGCCGCCGATATAGCTGCCCATGTAGGCGGAGACCAGGCCGATGAACATGGCGGTCATGGCCACGTCCCCGAAGCCGCCGCCCGCCTTGTTCTCCTTGACGGTGAGCTTTTGGGTGTACTTCTTGTTGAAGAAGATGGACAGGACCATGCCCCACATGATGCAGATGCTCATGAGGGCGCCTATGACCGACAGCCGCAGCCAGGGCCAGGGGATGCCCAGGCTCCCGGAGAGGGCGATGACGCCCAGGAGGATGCCCACGCTGGGCAGAAGGGAGAAGGTGGCGCTGGCGGTTATGGCCCGCTTCATCTTCGTTTTGTCCATGCCCAGGGCGATGCCCGCCCGCCAGGCGCGGATGAGGAAGATCACGCACAGGATCGCCACGAAGGCGATGATCCCGCCGCAGATGAGGTAGATGGGCGGGGCGTTGAGCTGGGTGAGAATGGTCATATAGGCCTCCTTTTATTTTGCCGCTTTTTCTTTTCGGTGAAAAGAAAAAGCGGCGGAAAAAGAAAAGCATAAAAAGATAACAAAGACAGGGAGGAAAGTTTATTACAATCCTTCCCTATTCTTCCTTCAATTTGCCGCCGGCTGCCGCTACGGCTGCCCTGGCGAGGAGCCGCGTGGGATCGATGAAGGGCACCCGGCCCCCGTCGCGGAAGACCAGGGGCAGCTCCGTGCAGGCCAGCAGGAAGGCCTGGGCCCCCTGCTGCTCCAGGGCCACGATCTCCGGGTACAGCCGCTCCGGGTGGGGCGTCCGGCCCGCCTTGATCTCGTCGTAGATAAGGTACATGAGGTTCTGGATGCCCACCTCCGTGGGATGGAGCAGATCGATGCCCAGCGCCTCGAAGTAGGGCTCGTAGATCCGGGCCCGGACGGTGCCGGACGTGGACAGGAGCCCCACGCAGCCCAGGCCCCGGTCGGCGCAGTACTGGGCGGATATCTGGGGCATGTTCAGCACGGGCACGTCCACCGCCGCCTGTACGCCCTGATGGAAGTAGTGGGCGGTGTTGCAGGGGATAATCAGCAGGTCCGCCCCCTGGTCCACCAGCCGCCGGGCGCTCTCCACCATGGGCCCAAGGGGCGCGTCGCTGCCCGCCAGGATGCAGGCGGTGCGGTCCGGGATGTCCGTATTGTTGTCGATGAGCACGTGCAGGTGCTCCTGATCGGTCTTGGCCGCGGTGTTCTCCACGATCTTGATGAACAGGTCCGCCGTGGCCATGGGGCCCATGCCCCCGATGATGCCGATGACTTTTCTTCCGTGGATCAAAGGACGCCTCCTATATCGTGGGATAAGAACTTAGAACCGGTGTCCGCCGCCGCCGCCCGAGAAGCCGCCGCCGGAATGGCCGCCGCCGCCCGAGAAGCCGCCGCCGGAACGCCCGCCGCCGGAGCTCTCCACGTGCTTGGTCTTCCGCTGGGACAGCATCTTCAGCACCACGCCCGCCACGATGGCGGACTTTGCCACGGACCCGGCGGTGTTCACGGCCACCTTCACGTTGAGGGCATTCTCAGGCGCCACCTTCTTGCGCCGCTGAAGGCTCATGACGGCGAAGTTGCCGATCAGCGCCAGGCATACGGCCAGGAAAGCGTTGGTCACGTACCGGAAGGGGGCTGCGATCTTCCCGCCCTCCAGGAGCTTGGTCACCTGCTCGAAGGCCTTGGCGGCGCAGGTGTAGTAGTCCTTCTGGGAGGCGTACCGATAGATGTTGTCGGTGATCTCGTTGCAGCGGGTCTTGTTGACGGTCTTATACACCGCCCCGTCCGCGATGAGCTGGATGTAGCGGTTGTCCATGTCGATGATGAGCAGCGCGCCGGAGGTGTCCCCGAAGAACTCCAGGAACTTCGTCTCCGCCAGCCGCTCCGTGGTGGTGGCATTCTGGTCCACGGACACGAAGGCGGCGTTGCCGTAGGGCAGCACCTTCTCCATGATCGCGTGCAGATCCGCCTCCTGCGCCTCGGTGAGCAGGTCAGCCTCGTCGTCGATGACCACCCGATAGGCGCTCTCCCCCGTCTCCGCGGCCAGCGCGCTCTGAGGCAGGGCCATCAGCAGCGCGCACAGGCACAGCAGCGCCGCCAGGAACCGTTTACGACCTTGCATTGTTGGCGCCCTCCCTTCTGAAGAAATTGGGGACCGGCCGGGTGGCCAGATCGTTGTACCGCCCGATGACGAACAGGGCGTTGACGAGCATCCCCGCCAGGCACCCGGTGGCCAGGCCGTAGTACCAGGCGTCGTTGGGGAACACCTCGGGGTTGATGCCCACGTAGGTCCCCAGCACCAGGATGACGGGCGCCACCAGGGCGGGCACTATGCCGGACTTGTTCCTGGCCCCGGCGGTGTTGCGGATGAGCTTCACACTCAAAACGATCTGCCCGATGAGGGCCAGCAGGAAGGTGGGGCCCACGGTGCCGTCGCTGCCGGTGGTGGTGCCGAAGGCCAGGGCCGCCGTCATCCCGTAGAACACGTACGCCAGGCCCGACCCTAAACAGGAGACGGCCTTCGCCTTGGGCTTCCCCTTCTTCTCCCCGGAGTTGTCGCCGTAGTCGTAGGTGTGGGACTCCTGGAGCCGGATCTGCTTCAGCTCCCCGTTGAGGAGCCGGCCGGACAGCACCAGCAGCACGGCGCACAGGGCCGCCATGGTCATGGGCTGGATGAAGGCCGGCAGGAGGCTCAGCACCATGAACAGGACCGCCGCCGCCGCGGCCGAATAGAGGAAGAACTGCTTCAGTCCTGCGCCAGGTCAAAAACCACACGGGGAACAAGGACACCTCGTAGCCCGTGGCCTTGGCGCCGATCTGCTCCACCCGCTTCTCCCGGCTGGCGGGCACGGAGACGCTGACCTTTCCCGCCTTCTGCTTGATGGTATCGAAGACCTTGTCGGCCGCCTGCTCCGTGGCTAACGTGGTGTAGACCTCCGGGGAGGAGGTCACCTTGTCCGCGTAGAAACCGGCCAAATACGCCTCGTCAAAGGCTCTGGCGCCCTTCTGGTCGAAGGGGGCGATCTGGGCGGCCAGGGTGTCGTCGAAGGCAGCGGAGGCGTCGTAGATGGCCCCCTCCGCCTGTCCGCCCACCTGGGCGCTCACGTCGTAGGTCTCGGTATAGTCGTACTTGCCCTGGGTGTAGGTGCGCGTGCCCTTCAGCGTCAGCTCCTGACGGGGAATGTCCACGTCGATGCCCCAGTAGGGCAGATACACGCCCCGGAACCCCTCCAGGAAGGAGGCGTCCTTCAGCTCCTTGGGCACGTAGAGGGCCTTCTTCACCGCGGCCTCGTAGGCCCGGATGGCCTCCTGCTTGGTCTTTACAAAGGGGATGATCCGCTTGGGTCGGATGGTCTCGGCCTGCTTCTCGTGGAGCATGGCCTCGCCGCCGCAGTAGGAGCAATAGGCCACGGTCTGCTCCTCCGGCGCGGTCAGCTCCGCCCCGCAGTTTTTGCAGCGGTAGGTATTCACGCTGTAGTTGTCGTTCACGTATTCGGCGGCGTTGTTCAGCCGGTAGGCCTCCACCGTGGAGGTGGTATCGCAGTAGGGGCAGACCAGCTGCTTCTTGCCTATATCATAGACCATCCCGCCGCCGCAGTTGGGACACTTGATACCCAAAGGGAGTTACCTCGCTTTCTTTCCAATATATACAATAGAATACCACGCGCGGGGGGCACCGTCAATCGAAAAGAGCAGACCCGAAGGTCTGCTCTTAGGTTTGATCCTTAGATCAAAGACAGCTTATTTGATGTTGCCCTGATCGTCCACGGTGATGACAGTGGCGAAGTCGGCGGCGTTCTTGGTGGTGTCGTTGGAGACAGACACCTCACCCTTGTACATCTTGCCCACCAGAGCCTTGTAGTCTTCCTTGGTGAAGCTGTCGGAGAACTGGGTGGAACCGGCGATCTGCACGTAGTTCTCTTCGGGGACTGCGGAGACGAGGCCCAGGGTCTCGACCTTGCCGCCCTCGAAGGTGCCGTCCACGACCTTGCCCAGCATGGTGTTGACCGTGGCAGCCAGGCCCTTCATGGCGGAGGTCACGGTGATGCCCTCGCCATAGAGACCGTCGATGGTGCCGGCCTGGTCAACGTCCACGCCGATGACCTTCTTGCCGTACTTCTTGGCGGACTCACCAGCGGAGGTGAAGATGCCGCCGCCGCAGGCAAAGACCACTTCGGTGTCAGCGCCGTACCAGACGTCCATGGCGGCGGTGATGTCCGCGTCGCCGTAGAACTGGTTGCCGTAGGCATACTTGACGGCCACGTCGGTGAGACCAAGCTCAGCCGCAGCGGCGTCCACGCCCTGCACGAAGCCGTAGCCATAGCGGACCACGGCGGGCACGGCCATGCCGCCCAGGAAGCCCAGCTTCTTGTAGCCCAGCTTCACAGCCGCGTAACCGGCCATGTAGCCGCAGAGCTCTTCCTGGTACACAGCGCTGTACAGGTTGGCGGGGATGGCGCCCTCGTAGCCAAGATCGAACTCGCTCACGTCCAGAGCGATGAACTTGACGTCAGCGTTCTTCTCGGCGGTGGCCTTGATGGCGGGACCGAAGGCGTAGCCGGGCATCACGATGGTATTGAAGCCGTCGTCGATGGCCTTCTCGATGGAGGAGATACGATCCTCATCGGAGTCGGAAGCGGGCTTGTAGTACTGGAAGTCCAGCTTCTTGCCTTCGCAGAACGCCTTGCAGGCTTCGTAGGTGGTCTGGTTGAAGGACTGGTCGGTGATATCGCCGTAGTCGGTGATCATAGCGACCTTGACAGCAGCCTTTGCGGGCTCCTCGGTCTTGGTCTCGGTGCCGGACTTGCAGGCGACCAGGGCGAAGACCATGACGAGCGCCAGGACGATTGCCAGAATCTTGGAGAGTTTCATCTTGGAGTTCCTTTCCCATTTTTATCGTTTGTATTTATCCGCGCCGGGGGCAAAAACCGCCAACGCAAACATACATACCTTATAACACAAAAGCGAAAGTTTGTCAATTCTGTTAACAGAAGGCCGCAAGAAGTTTTTTCCCCGCGGAATCAGATAAAAAACTTTCTCTCCAGGTGCTCCCGGAGGGGCCGGACGATCCCCGCCAGGATCAAAAAGCCGCCGAAGAGGAGGAACACCGCCGCCGCGTACAGCGACCAGGAGAACATGGGCGTTTGGAAGGTCAGATGCTGGAACAGCTCCGCCAGCAGGCAGCCGCCGCCGATGGCGATAAGAAGACCCCCCGTGATGAAGATGGTCCCCCGCTTCACGTACCGGTAGAGGGCTACGGCCCCGATGGTGAGGATGGCCAAAAGCCCCGTCAGGGGGAAGGCGAAGGTCCAGAACCAGCGGCCGCCCGTGTAGGCGCAGAGGAGGAACAGCAGCAGGCATAGGGACAGGAAGGCCACGGGCACGAAGATCATGGGATGGGGCCGCCTAAACCACAGGGGCAGCAGAAAGGCGAGATAGAAGGCGGTCGTGCCCGCGATCACGTAGAAGGACCAGCCCATCTGGCCCGTGGTGTTCAGGGCGATGGAGAAGCAGGCCACCATGGCGGCCAGCAGCGCCACCGTCAAAGAGGCCATGACGGTGAGCCGCTTTTGGCGGCTGTAGACGGGATAGCGGTCCGAATAGGTGGCGGCAGGGCCCCTCTCCCCCGCCTCGGGGCACCACACGGGGGTGCCGCACAGGGGGCAGGCCTTCACGCCCTCCTGGAGGCGGACGCCGCAACGCACACAATACATCTATATCACATTCCTTTTTCGTCAGTTTTGCTCACGCATTGGTTTCGATGGCCACGGGGACCCCCAGCTCCACCAGCCGGGAGAAGAACCGCCGTTCCAGCTCGGGGCTCTCGGTGCTGCGGATCATGTTGACCAGGGTCACGCCGTTGGCGGTGATGAGGGAACAGTTGTTGGGGTAGGAATACTGGACGCCGATGATGAACTCCATCCTCTCCACATAGGGGGCCATGGCCGCCGGGAGCTTCTGCACCCCCAGGTTGGAGACGTTGAGGCAGCCCAGCCGCTCCCCCCGCCGATCGTAGACCGCCCGCATGACCGGGGTCTTCAGGAAGACGGGCACCGCCTTCAACAGCTTGTTCCGCTGGGGCTCCACGTTCTGGGCGATGCGGCCCGCCATGCGCTGAGGCGTGACCTCCGCCGCCAGCTGGTGGGTGAAGGCGTCGCACAGTTCCTGGAGGGTGTAGGTCCCCAGGCGGGGGTCCACCCCGGGGTTCACGGTGAGGACGAAGTTGCGCAGGGTCCTGCTGGGAAAGAGGCGCCTCAGGTCCACGGGGATGGTGATCTTCACAGGCTTCTGCCGCTTCCTGGGCACCTGCTCGGCTTGGATGGCCAGGACGCACTGGGCCATGACCGCCGCCAGCAGCACGGTGACGGTGCAGCCGTACCGATGGGCCAGGGCTGGGAGGGCATCCCCGGGGATCACGCCGGTGACGAGGCGATTGAACCGGCCCAGCTCCCGCTTGCCGGGGAGCCGATAGGCTTCCGTCTCGGGGCAGAAGATCGGATGCTCGGCGGCGTATCGCTGGAAGCTGTCCTCCAGCTCCTCGGCTGCGGGCGGCTCCTGGACGTCCAGGACCCCATCCGTGGCGGGGATATCTATGCCGTAGCGCAGGGAAAGATACCGGGCGGTCAGGGTCTTGAGATACACCATGGCCCCGCCGCCGTCCGAGAGCACGTGGAAGAACTCCACGGCGATCCGGTTTCGATAGTAGAGCACCCGCAGACAGCAGCGGCCCATCTCCTTCCCGGTCATGAAGGTCAGGGGGTAGGCATAGTCCTCCTGGACCCGGGGCGGCGCCGTGACCTCCTCCAGATAGTACCAAAACACGCCCCGCCGGAGCCGAAGATAGAAGGAAGGGAACCGGGGCATGAGCTGGTCCACCGCCCGCTGCAGGAGCTGCGGGTCCACGTCCTCCGTCAGGGTCACGGACTCCCGAAAGACGTTGTTCCAATTCTTGCGGCGGATGGCGGGAAAGATCAGGGCCGCATTGTCCAGAGGCATCCAAACCTTGCTGTGCTCACGGGCCATGGGTCCATCCTCCTTTCCAAAAACGACAGAGGCATTGTACCACAGCGCACCAAAAGGCGCAACCTCTGTCACCGAGGGGCTTGACAAGAGAGTGGATCATATATTATATTGAATTCTGCATTTTTCCCGAGGAGGAAACGGTATGAGCCAGGTGTACATTCCGGAGGGGTATCGGTCGCCCCTGTCCGTGTACGAAATGCAGCGGGCCATCGAATTTATCAAAAACAGCTTCCAGGTGAACCTGGGCAGCGCCTTGAACCTGAGGCGGGTGTCGGCCCCGCTGTTCGTGGCCGCAGGCTCCGGTCTCAACGACGATTTGAACGGCTACGAGCGGCCCGTGAGCTTCGACATCGCCGCCGTGGACGTGGAGGGCCAGGTGGTCCACTCCCTGGCGAAATGGAAGCGGCTGGCGTTGAAGCGATACGGGTTCAGGCCCGGCAAGGGTCTGTTCACGGACATGAACGCCATCCGCCGGGACGAGCAGCTGGATAACCTGCACTCCATCTACGTGGACCAGTGGGACTGGGAGAAGATCATCCGGCCCGAGGAGCGCAACGAGTACACTCTCCGGCGGACGGTCCAGGCCATCGTGGACGCGGTGTGCGAGACGGCAGACGCCCTGAGCGTGGCTTTCCCCAGCCTTCCCATGGACCTCACGCGGGAAGTGTTCTTCCTAAGCACCCAGGAGCTGGAGGATATGTATCCCGATCTCAACCCCCGCCAGCGGGAGAACGAGATCGTCCGACAGCACGGGACCGTGTTCCTGGAGCAGATCGGCTACCCCCTCAAGAGCGGCCAGCCCCACGACGGCCGGGCGCCGGACTACGACGACTGGACGCTGAACGGGGACATCCTCATGTGGGACCGGGTCCTGGGCCAGGCGCTGGAGATATCCTCCATGGGCATCCGGGTGGACCCCCCTGCCCTCGCCCGCCAGCTGGAGGCGGCCGGGTGCCCGGAGCGGGCGAAGCTTCCCTTCCACCGGATGCTGCTGGACGGTGAGCTGCCCCTGACCATGGGCGGCGGCATCGGCCAAAGCCGGCTGTGCATGCTGATGATCGGCACCTGCCACATCGGCGAGGTCCAGAGCAGCCTTTGGGACGAGCAGACCAGAAGGGCATGTGAAGAAGCCGGGATCCTGCTCCTATAGGATCAGATAGAGAAAAACGACGCCTCACGGCGCCGTTTTTTGTACCCCGTAGATGCCCACGAAGATCACCAGGCAGCAGAGGGCCCCGAACCAGGTGAAGGGCTCGTGGAGGAAGATCACCCCGGCGAAGACGGAAACGGCGGTGGTCAGGTTGGCGAAGACCGTCTCCCGGGCCACGGTCATGTAGGTGATGGTGTAGCCGGAGAGGAAGTAGCAGGCCACGGAGCAGACCAAGGCCAGGAACAGGATGGCCAGAAGATAGGCGGGCTGGGCGAGGGGCTGGAAATAGGCCGCCACGCTGCCCCGGGTCTGGACCAGGGCCAGGGGCGTGAAGGCCGCTGCGCCTACGCCCATCATCATATAGGTGCGCTCGAAGGGGGTGTACTCCCGGGAGATGCCCCGGCCGATGAGGGTGTAGGCCCCAGCGGAGAGGACCGCTACGGTCAGGGCCACCACGCCGATCCAATCGAGAGCCCCGGAGCTCCGGTTCATAAAGCCGATGCCCACCACCCCGCAGACGGACAGGAGGCAGAAGAAGAGCTGCCCCGCCGAGGGCTTCTCCTGCAGGATGGGAGCCGCCGCCAGGGTGGACACGATGGGGATCATGGCGATCATGACCCCGGAGAAGACGGTGTTGGAATGGAGGATGCCGTACTGCTCCCCGAAGAAGTAGATCACCGGCTCCATGAGTCCCAGCAGCAGGGGCTTCCACAGGGCCTTGCCCTTCAGGGAGAGCTTGCCCGCGCCCAGGAGCACCAGCAGGTTCATCACCAGGAAGGACAGGCCGAACCGATGGCTCAACAGCACGAACACCGGGGCCCCGTCCAGGCCCTTGCGGGAGGCCAGGAAGCTGAAGCCCCAGGCCGCGTGGCAGGCGATGGCCGCCAGGAGGGCTTTTATCTGGGTTTTCTTATCCATATGTGTCAGTATATTGGGTCCGAGGATAAAATGCAAGGGCTGTCAGCCTTGGATAGCCGGGCCGGTCCTCAAAAAAGCGTCGATCAGAGCCACGTCCCGGCGGTCCTTCTCCCGTCCCAGGGCCACCTTCATCTGCCGCAGACCCTGCAGGGAGACCACGGGCACCCCTTCCACCAGCTCCGTCCGATCACAAAGCCAATTCTCGAAGACCTCCACCTCCCCGTCCAGGGTGAGCCAGCGGCCGCTGCCGTCGTCCATATGCCGGAAGGGCACGCCCGCCGCCGCCAGGATGTCGGCTCGGGCCGTGGTGCAGCCCAGGTCAAGGTCGCGGGTTTCCGCCCGCAGACCGTGCAGGACCATAGCTGCGCCCGCCACCACCCAATAGTCCTCTTTAGGCCAGTCCAAGGCCCGGAGCTTGTTCAGGATGTCAGTCCTATCCATGGGCGGGCTCCCCCTCATATCGGTATTCTAAGCTGTAATCGCAGGGGTCGTCCTCGTTCCGCAGGTAGTCGTGACCCACGTCGGAAGCGATCGTAAAGCCACTGGCCAGGTGGGTGCGGAGGGACGCTTCGTTCCGCTTGCTCACGCAGTCGCAGATGCGGAAGGGGCCCTGGCTTCTCAGATGGTCCGTCACCTTGCGCAGGAGCCGGGACCCGCAGCCCTGCCGCCGACGGTCGGGGCGGGTCTCCAGGGCCTCCAGGTAGAACACCTTCGGCTGCACCTCGCTTAGCCGCAGGGCGCTGACCCAGGCCCCCGCCTCCTCCAGCACGTAGTACCCGGGGCCGGGGCCAGTGAAAAATTCATCCCGCAGGAACTGTAAGAAGCCCTCCTCCACCTTCTGCACCGCCATGGCCTTGTCCGCCATGTCGGGGAAGAAATAGTCCGTGTTCTCTAAGTTGCTCTCGGCGTAGACGGCCATGAGCCGGGGGCCGTCCAGGTCGGCATAGGTCGTGATGATGTGCAGCATGGGCGCCTCGTCTATACGTCGATCCAGATGCCCGTGTCCCGCAGGATGGAATCGGGCACGTGTTTGTAGAACCGCTGGGCCTCCTCGTTGCTGGCCGTCAGGGCGATGAGGGTGTCCACGCCCCGAGCCTTCAGCTCCTGCCGGAGCCTTGCGAGCAGGACTTGGGCGACGCCCCGGTGGCGATAGCTCTTGATGACGCAGATCCAATCGAGATAGGCCTTGGTGGACCCGTCGAAGTGGCTGCGGATCAGGCACGCGTCGATCCGCCCCACCGCCTGCCCGTCGAGATAGGCAAGAAACGATAGGGCGTCCCGGAACATGTCGCCCTCGAAGCTCTTCTGAACCTGGGCGATATAGGCGTCGTCGATGACCCAGCCCCAGTCGGCTTCCTCCTCCCGCAGGCGGCGCTCGAAGGAGAGCACGTCCGGAATATCCACCCTGGTGTAGGGGACCACTTCGATAACGCCGGCGTCGATATCCGCATGGAGCCGGTCGCACCAGGCGTCCCACTGCTCGGCATATGCCTCCGCCGATATGATGCGCCCCAGCAGGTCCGCTGGGGAACCGATCCCGCAGCGGCGGCAGGCCGTCACGCAGGCTCGGTACAGACGCCAGTCCAGCTCGTCTTCGTCCCAGACGAGAGGCACCC
>CACXNN010000013.1 GCA_902768995.1 uncultured Eubacteriales bacterium
CCGATACACAGAGAAGGCGTCCGCCTTCTGCCGGGGATGGATGGAGAAGAGCTGGGCCTCGAACTGGTTGCTCATGGGATGGACGCTGTAGACTTCAAGCCCCGCGTCGTCGATGCGGCTCCTCAGCAAGCGCACGAAGTCCGGCCGGTACTCAGAGAAGGTGTTGAGGAACACCTCGATCCGCTGGCAGCCCATAGGCGAAAGCATGGCGGGGATGTCCTCCACCATGGCCTTGTTGAATATGCTTGCTGTAGAGATGCCAACGTCCATGCTGTTTTCGTCTGATACAAAAGAAAAAATGTAACGAGCAAGCAGTAAGCCGAGTTCTGTCGCGGGTCGCCCCGCGGACGATTATCTATCTGAGGCCGGCTGTTGCCAGACGGCTCATGCGATTATCAGGAGCGCAGCGGGCCGCTGTTATTGCTCCCATTCCAATCTTGCACCGGGTGGGGTTTACATGGCCGATCCGTCGCCGGACCGCCGGTGAGCTCTTGCCTCGCCTTTCCATCCTTGCCTGCCGCTGATGTCGCCATCGCCGGGTGTTACCCGGCACCCTGCCCTGCGGTGCTCGGACTTTCCTCAGCCCTTGTGGGGCCGCAATCGTCTTGCTTACTCGTTACAAACCTGAACCTATTTCTGGTAATACAGTATCCTGCCGCAGTTCTCGCATTCCAGCACCGTCTCCTGGCTGGTCAGCTTCTTGATGACCGCCATGGGGATGGACATGTTGCAGCCGCTGCATTTCTCGTTGACCACCGGGACCACCGGCATGCTGTGATGGACCCGAGCCTTCTTATATTTTGCAAGGAAGGTGGGGTCCACCTGCCGTTCCACCGTATCCATCTCCTTGGTGGCGGCCGATATGCTGGCGGCGCTCTCGTTCTTCTCCACCTCGCACACGGCCTTGAGACGGTCGTACTCCTTCTTGGCCTTGCCGCCCAAGGCCCGGGCCTTCTGGAAATCGGTGGAGATGCGCTCCAGCTGCTCCAGCAGCCCTTTCACGTCCTTCTCCAGCCGTCCAATCTCCCGATTGAGCCGTTCCACGTCCTGGCGGAACTCGGTGAGCTCCTCGGCGGTCACCTCTTCGTCAGCTTCCAGGGTCTCCATCTCCGACCGGTTCAGCTCCAGCTCGTGGGTCAGGCCGTCCTGCTGGGAAAGGAGCTTCGCGAGGGCGTTCTGCTGGCCCTCGGCCTCCTCCGTCAGCTTCTGGATGGCGGTCTGCTGCTCCCTCAGGAGCTTGGTGATCCGATTCAGCTTCTGGCGGCTCTCCGTGGTGCGGAGATTGTTTTCCAGCTGCTGCTTCTTGAGATCAGCCTTCTGATACATGAGCAGGTATTCAAGTTTCGTCATAGGGTACCTCCTTTCAGGAGAACTGCAAAGGTGCCTTCTCCCGAAGCGTTATAGTATATTGTACATCAGGCGCGAGGATTTGTAAACGGTCCCGCAAAGATTTCAGCACCACCCGCTCCGTTTCGTAGTGGCCGCAGAGGATCAGGGAGAGCTTCCGTTCCCAGGATTCCAAAATCTCGTGGTGCTTGGCTTCGCCGGTGAGATAGGCCTCCGCCCCCGCTTCCTGGGCATACTCCAAATCCCCGCCGCCGGCCCCGCCCAGGACCGCCACCCGGGAGATAAGCGTTTCCCCGTTTCCGGTATAGCCCCCGTGGCTGTCCAGAAGTTGGTTGCAGCGGGCCGCCAGCTCAGACAGCTTCATGGGTGCAGGCAGGGTCCCCACCCGACCGATGTTCTCCGGGGGGATAGGCGCCACGTCCTGAAGGTTCAGTAGATCGGCCAGGGTATCGTTCACCCCGCCCTCCGCCGCGTCAAGGTTGGTGTGGGCGGCGAAATGGCCGATGCCGTGGCGCAGGAGCAAGGCCGCCGCCCCGGTGACGGGCGACGAGAAGCCGATGCTCTTCACCCCGTGGAAGAACTGGGGATGATGGGTGATCAGAAGATCGGCCCCCATGTCCACGGCCTCCTGGGCCGTGACGGAGGTGCAGTCCAAAGCCAGTAGCACCTTCTTTATCTCGGGGTGGTCCGGCTCTATCAGCAATCCCACGTTGTCGAAGTCCAGGGCCAGGGCCCGGGGCGCGATGCTTTCCATGCACGCGCAAAACGCTTTCAATTCCATCCTTCCATCTCCTTCAAAATCTGTTCCAGCTGCCTCGCCTCCCGGGCGAGCTTCTCCTCCCCCGCGGTCCCGGCGGCCTTCTCCCATCGCTCACGGCGCTTTTGCAGCTGTTCCTGACAATAGGGCTTCAGCCCCGATTCCCGGTTTACATAAGACCGATACCCCACCAGCCAGCAGTCAACCGGAAAGCCCTCCGGCCAGGGGTCGGATCGGTCCGCTTTCTGCACCGACAGCAGCTGATACCAGCGGCGGCCCACCGGGATCAACCGGTCCGCCGTCACATGCCAGCGGTTCTTGTACAGCCACTGCCGCAGCTCCTCGATGCCGGACATGGGCTGCAGCACCAGCTTGTCCATGGCCTCCGCCACCGCTTTGGAATCTGTTAACATCTCCACAATCAGCTCCCCGCCCATGCCCAGGATGGCGGCAGCGTCGCATTCCCCGGGGGACAGGATGGAAAGCCCGCTGCCCAGCCGCGTTTCGGCCTGATCCTGCAGGCCGTATCGTTCGATGATCTCCCGGGTCTTCTGCAGGCAGTCGGGGCTGATGTCCCCGGCAATCACCCGCCGGCAGCATCCGTCCAGCAGCAGGGCTGCCGTCAGCTTCCCGTGGTCGGAGCCGATGTCCGCCACGGCGGCAGACCCCCGCAGCAAATCGAAGGCGCAGCGGAGCCGATCGTCCAGGCGGATCATATCCGGATCTCCTTCATGGGCTCGGTGGCTTCGATGGGCCCGCCGCCCAAGCATTCCTGGCCCCGGTAGAGGACGCACCACTGGCCCGGCGTCACCGCCCGCTGGGGCTCCTTGAAGCGCACGAAAGCGCCCCCGTCCCTGAGCTCCACCTCCACCGCCTGGTCCGGCTGCCGATAGCGGAACTTGGCCGTGCACTCGAATCGCTTGGGCAGGTCCTCTCGGGGGATCACGTTGAGCCTATCCACCGTCAGGGACAGGGAATACAATTCCTCGTGCTCCCCCTGCTGGACGACGAGCAGGTTCCGCTTCAGGTCCTTGCCGATGACGAACCAGCTTTCGCCGCTGCCGTCGCTCCGGCCCCCGATGCCCAGACCCCGGCGCTGGCCCAGTGTGTAGTACATGAGCCCGTCGTGGCGGCCGATCCTCCTGCCGTGCTCGTCCACCATATCCCCGGGGGTGGCAGGCAGGTAGGTCATGAGAAACTTTTTGAAGTTCCGCTCCCCGATGAAGCAGATGCCGGTAGAGTCCTTCTTCTCCGCCACGGGCAGCTCGTATCGGCGAGCCAGGTCCCTAACCTCCTTCTTCTGCAGATCCCCGATGGGGAACATGGCCCGGCTCAGCTGTTCGTTGGTCAGGCCCGCTAAGAAATAGGTCTGGTCCTTCCCTCCGTCCAGGCCCTTCAAAAGATGTACGTCCCCCTGGTCTCGAGAAAGCCGTGCATAGTGGCCTGTGGCCAGGAAGTTGGCCCCGGATTTCATGGCGAAATCCAGAAACGCCTTGAATTTGATCTCCGTGTTGCAGAGGATGTCCGGGTTGGGGGTGCGGCCCGCGGCATATTCCGAAAGGAAGTAGGAGAAGACCCGCTCCTGATACTCCTTCGTGAAGTTGACCGTATAGTAGGGGATGTCCAGCGCTTCGCTGACCCGGCGCACGTCCTCGAAGTCCTCCTCCGCCGGGCAGGAGCCGTCCAGGTCCTCCCAGTTGCGCATGAAGACGCCGGTCACCTCATAGCCCTGCTCCTTCAAGAGCAGAGCCGCCACGGCGCTGTCCACGCCGCCGGACAGGCCCACGATCACGCTGCTGTTGTCCCTCGTCTCGTCCATATAAAACGACCTTCCTGTGCTATACGGGAAGTATACCACAGGAAGGCGCTAAAATCAATTCTGCCGCGTGAAACGGCGATCCCTTAGACGCCGCAGCCCCGGCCGATAGTGCCGGAGTTACCGCAGCCGCAGCCGCAGCCCATGTTGTCGTCGTTGCCGCAGTACCGGGACAGGAGCAGCAGCCAGATCAGCGTATCGCAGCTGGCGCAGCCCCCGTTGCCGCCTTCGCCCAGGATGAGCAGAAGGACCAGGACCCACATCATGTTATTGTTGCCGAAGTTCATGCTTCCTACCTCCTTATTTTCAGGCGCTCCAGGCGCCCGTATACATCATAGTACGTTCTTTCGCGCCATTTTGTGCCTGGGCGGAAAGGCCCCTTTTCCTTGACAAATCGGACTTGCCGCATATAATGGAAAGGTAATACTGTGCCCAGAAGGAAAAGGAGGGCAATATGAGCGAATTGACAATGGATAAACTGGTTTCCCTGTGCAAAGGCAGAGGCTTCATCTTTGCAGGGAGCGAGATATACGGGGGCCTCGCCAACACGTGGGACTACGGTCCCCTTGGTGTGGAACTGAAGAACAACATCAAGAAGGCCTGGTGGAAGAAATTCGTCCAGGAAAGCCCCTACAACGTGGGCCTGGACGCCGCCATTTTGATGAACCCCCAGACCTGGCAGGCTTCCGGGCACCTGGGCGGCTTTGCCGACCCCCTCATGGACTGCCGGGAGTGCAAGGAGCGCTTCCGCGCCGACAAGCTCATCGAGGACTGGGCGGTTGAGCACGGCGTGACCCTCGACAAGCCCCTGGACGCCTTCTCCCAGGCGGAGATGAAGGCCTTCATCGAGGACAACAACATCCCCTGCCCCTCCTGCGGCAAGCACAACTTCACGGACATCCGGCAGTTCAACCTGATGTTCAAGACCTTCCAGGGTGTCACTGAGGACGCGAAGAACACCGTGTATCTGCGTCCGGAGACGGCCCAGGGCATCTTCGTGAACTTCGCCAACGTCCAGCGGACCACCCGCAAGAAGCTGCCCTTCGGCATCGGCCAGATCGGCAAGTCCTTCCGCAACGAGATCACCCCGGGCAACTTCATCTTCCGGGTCCGGGAGTTCGAGCAGATGGAGCTGGAGTTCTTCTGCGAGCCGGGCACCGATCTTGAGTGGTTCGACTACTGGCGTTCCTACTGCCACAACTTCCTCCTGTCCCTGGGCATGAAGGACGAGAATCTGCGCCTCCGTGACCATGATCCCGAAGAGCTGTGCTTCTATTCCAAGGCCACCACAGACTTCGAGTTCCGCTTCCCCTTCGGCTGGGGCGAGCTCTGGGGCGTGGCGGATCGGACCGATTACGATCTCACCCAGCATCAGAACGCCTCCGGCAAGGATTTGAGCTACTTCGACACCGAGAAGAACGCCCGGTATATCCCCTACGTCATCGAGCCCTCCCTGGGCGTGGAGCGCACCTTCCTGGCGGTGATGTGCAACGCCTACGAGGAGCAGGAGCTCGATAAGGGCGACGTGCGGGTGGTGCTGCACCTCCACCCGGCCCTGGCTCCCTTCAAGGCGGCGGTGCTGCCGCTGAGCAAGAAGCTGGGCGAGCAGGCCTCCGCCATTCACGCGGAGCTATCGAAGTGGTTCCCCGTGGACTACGACGAGACCGGCTCCATCGGCAAGCGCTATCGCCGGGAGGACGAGATCGGCACCCCCATGTGCATCACCTATGACTTCGATTCCGAAGCTGACCACTGCGTCACCGTCCGGGATCGGGACACCATGGAGCAGGTCCGCCTGCCCATCGACCAGCTCAAGAGCTACATCGAGAGCAAGCTGGCCTTCTAAGAGAAGCACCCTCGCCGTGCCCGCCCACAGAGGGCGGGCACCTGTTTGAAAGGAGAGCTATGGCGTTTTTGGAACTGGTATGGGACGTGTTCTATGAGGATTGCCTGATCCTCTTTCCCATCCTGTTTTTGACCTTCTTCTTCATCGAGTACCTGGAGCACCGGGCCGGGGAGAAGTTTTTGCGCCGCGTCGAAAAGGCGGAAAAGACCGGGCCCCTGTGGGGGGCCCTCATCGGGTGCGTGCCCCAGTGCGGGTTCAGCGTGTCCTGCGCCCACCTGTTCAACGGGGGCATCGTCACCGCGGGCACCCTCATCGCCGTGTTCCTCTCCACCTCCGACGAAGCCCTGCCCGTGCTCCTCTCCCACCGGAGCGCCCTGCCCGTCATCTGGAAGCTGCTTCTCGTGAAGGTATTTTTGGCGATAGTCGCGGGCTACGCCGTGGACCTTATCTGGAAGCGGGAGCAGCAACGCGAGAGCTTCGCCAAGAAGAACATCGAGCACGAATGCCACATCAAGGAGAGCTCCATCGGCGAGCTTATCTGGGAAGCCTTCAAGCGCACCTTGGAGGTGTGGGCGGCCCTGTTCGTCGTGTCCATCGTGCTGACCTTCGTCATGGAGCGGGTGCCCAAGGAGAGCATCCAGCGGTTCCTGCTCAGCGGCTTCTTCCAGCCCTTCCTGGCCGCCCTGTTCGGTTTCATCCCCAACTGCGCCGTGTCCGTGGTGCTGGTGGAGCTGTACCTCTCGGACCTCATCAGCTTCGGCGCTGTGGTGGCCGGGCTCTCCTCGGCGGCGGGCCTGGGCATCCTGGCCCTGCTGCGGGGCAAGCGGGGCGTGAAGACCTACGCCGCCATATTGGCGGTGTGCTACCTGGCCGCCTCCCTGGCCGGAACCTTGATCCAGCTTTTGGAGTGATATGGAGATCACGGGCATCGTCGACAGGATCATATTCCGGAACGCCGAGAACGGGTACACCGTCCTCTCGCTCCGCACGGATTCGGAGGAGGGCTTCGCCACCCTCTGCGGCACCCTGCCCCTCGCCTCCCCCGGGGAACAGCTCCGGGCGGAGGGGACCATCAAATATCATCCCAAGTACGGCCAGCAGTTTATGGTGACCCACGCCGAGACCCTGGCCCCCTCCACCCAGATCGCCATCGAAAACTATTTGGCGGGCGGCACCGTCAAGGGCGTGGGCCCCGCCATGGCCCGGCTCATCGTGGACCGCTTCGGCATGGACACCCTGCAGATCATGGAGAAGCAGCCGGAACGACTGTTGGAGGTGCCCGGCATCGGCCGCAAGAAGCTGGAGATGATCGTGGGCTCCTTCCGCGAGAATCGGTCTATGCGGGACATCCTGATGGCCCTGGCCCCCTACGGGATCACCGTGAACCAGGCCTACCGCATGTACAAGACCTACGGGGATCTGGCCCTCGCCAAGGTCCAGGAGAACCCCTATCAGCTCATCGACGATATCGACGGCATCGGCTTCATGACCGCAGACGCCATCGCCCAGCGGGTGGCCGGCTTCGAGACCAACTCCGCCGCCCGCCTGTTCGCTGGTATAAAATACGCTTTGCAGGATGCCAAGAACGAATACGGCCACACCTATCTGCCCGCGGAGAAGCTGGTCCTGAAGGCCTGCGGTCTTTTGGGTGTGGATTCCGAACTGCTGACGGACGCCGTGGACGCCATGATCGCGGAGGGCTCCTTGGTGGAGCAGTTCGTGGGCGAGCAGCGGGGCGTGTTCCTGCCCTATATCGCCCGCATGGAGTCCAGCATCGCCCAGAAGCTGATGCAGCTTTCTGAACCCCCGGTGGCGAACCCCTTCTGGGACGTGAGCCAATACGAACGGGAGTTGGGGCTCACCCTGTCCGAAAGCCAGCGCGAAGCGGTGACCCGGGCCCTGGACGCCGGCGTCATGATCATCACCGGCGGCCCCGGCACCGGCAAGACCACCATCATCCGCTGCATCACCCACGCCTTCGCCGGCATGGGCATGACCTTCGCCCTGGCCGCCCCCACGGGCCGGGCCGCCAAGCGCATGACCGAGGCCACGGGCGCCGACGCCAAGACCATCCATCGGCTCCTCGAATACAACCCCCAGGGGGGCTTCGTCCGCAACAAGGACAACCCCTTGGTCTACGATCTTATCATCGTGGACGAGATGAGCATGGTGGACGTGCCCCTGATGCACGCTCTATTGAACGCCCTCCCCCGTGGTACCCGGCTGCTGCTGGTGGGCGACGCGGATCAGCTGCCGCCCGTGGGCTGCGGCGACGTGCTGCGGGACTGCCTCGACAGCGGTCAGCTGCCCGTCATCCGGCTGACGGAGATCTTCCGCCAGGCCGCCCAAAGCCGCATCATCACCAACGCCCATCGGATCAACCAGGGCCAGATGCCCATTTTAAGCAGCGAGGAATCCGATTTTATCTATGAGGAGATCCTGCCCCCGGAGCGCATTTTGGAGCGGGTCAAGCAGCTTTGCCAGCGGGAGTGCGCCAGGCTCGGCACCTCGGAGCCCCTGATGGACGTGCAGGTGCTGGCCCCCATGAAGAAGGGCATACTGGGGGTGGAGAACCTGAACCGGGTGCTCCAGGCCGCCCTGAACCCCGCCGCCCAAGACAAGCCCGAGCACACCTTCGGCGAGACCCTGTTCCGCCAGGGGGACAAGATCATGCAGATCAAGAACGACTACAAGCTCACCTGGGTTCGGCAGGACGAAAGCGGCCTCATGCAGGAGGGCGCCGGGGTCTTTAACGGGGATCTGGGGACCCTCTATGGGCTGGACACCGTCAACCGGTCCATGCACGTGCTCTTCGACGACGGGCGGCTGGCGGAATACAGCTTCACCCAGAGCGACGAGCTTGACCTTGCCTACTGCATCAGCATCCACAAGAGCCAGGGCAGCGAGTTCCCCACGGTGCTGCTGCCCCTGGCCGGCGGGCCGGGCATGCTGCTGAACCGAAATCTGCTCTACACCGCCGTCACCCGAGCCAAAGGCCTGGTCTATTGCCTCGGCCACCGGGACACCGTGGCTCGGATGGTGCGGACGGTCCAGTCCCGCCGCCGGTACACCTCCCTGTCCGTCCGGCTTCAGGAGCTGTAGCCTATGGACAGGACCCATGAGCTTCTTCTCTCCCTGGCCTCGCCGCCGCCCCACCGGTGCTTCCTGTGCGACCGGGAATCCCTGGTGGGCGAGGACGGCCTCTGCGACGAGTGCCGCCGAACGCTGAAGCTGGCCATCTCCCCCGCCCCGCCGGAGGGCCTGGACGGGCTCACCGCTGGCCTTCGCTACTGCGACGAGCTGGGCAGCGTCTTCTTCCGCTTCAAGGTCATGGAGCGCCGGGATTACACGCCCTTCCTGGCACAGTTCATATCCATCCCTGAGGAATGGCGCGCGGAGATATTGGTGCCCGTGCCCCTCCATTGGCTGCGGCTTTACCGGCGCACCTACAACCAAAGCTTCCTGTTGTCCGAATACGTGTCCTCCCGGTACGGCATCCCCATCTGCCAGGAGCTGCTGGTCCGCACCCGTCCCACCCGCCAGCAGAAGTTCGCCAAGAACCGCCGCAAGGGGCTCAAGGGGGCCTTCCGGGCCGCGCCGGAGTGCCAGGGCCGTTCCATCATCCTCATCGACGACGTGGTCACCTCCGGCACCACCCTCTCCGAATGCGCCAGGGCACTAAAAAAGGCAGGCGCATATCGAGTGTATGCAGCCTGCGTCGCCTGTTCTGACAGATAGTTTATTGTTCTTCCCTCTCGTGTAAATATTTCTCCCTGGTCGCCAGGCCGCCGCGGATATGCCGCTCGGCCTTGTTGGTGTCCAGCACCCGGCGGACCTGGGCGTACAGGCTGGGGTCGGCCTGCTTCAGCCGCCCCGTGACCAGCTTGTGGACCGTGGACTTGGAGGTGCCGAAGAAGTGGGCGGTCTCCCGGACCGTGGCCCCGTTCTGCACCATGTACCGACCGTACAAACAGGATTTTTCCGTTCGATCTTGCTTCATGCGCTCCCTCGCTCCCTGACCTTTGCTCCACTATATGCGGCCGGGAGGGAGGGTATGCGCTGTTAGAATTGATCGATGTTCACCTTCTGCACGTTATCGGCGGAGACGGCGTCCAGATACCGGCGGGCGATATCCAAGAAGCCGGTGTCCTCGTCGCTGACGAAGTAGGACACCTGGTTGGGCGCGCCGCTTTCCGGCAGGTCGAAATCCTGCCTGAGCCCGAAGGAGATGGCCTTCCCCACGTTGACGAAGGTCACGTCAGGCATATGGCGCTCCAGGGTGTTGGCCAGGAACGGATAATGGGTGCAACCCATGATGACGGTGTCCACCCCCGTCCCCTGGAAGGCGGAGAGGTACCGCTCCACGGTCATCTCCGTGATGGGATCGTCCGGCGCGAAGCCGTTCTCGATCAGGGGCACGAACAGGGGGCACTCCACCCCCCAGGTCTTCGCCTCGGGGCACAGCTCCCGTATCCGCCGCTCGTAGGCGTGAGAGTTGACGGTGGCCCGGGTGCCGATGACGCCGATGCGCTTCGTTTTGGACGCCTGCAGCGCCGCCTGGCATCCCGCGTCGATCACACCCACGATGGGCAGAGAGAAGCTCTTCTTCAGGGCGGGCAGGCAGTTGGTGCTCACCGTGCCGCAGGCGATCAGGATGGCCTGTACGCCTTGGGACAGGAGAAAGCGCACGTCCTGCTCCGCGTAGCGGTTGATGGTCTCCACTGTGCGGGAGCCGTAGGGGACCCGGGCTGTGTCGCCGAAGTAGACTACGTCCAGGCCGGAATTGTATTTGCAGACCTCGTTGAGGACGGTGAGCCCGCCCAGGCCGCTGTCGAATACGCCCAATCGTTTCAGGGTGCCCATGAAATCTCCCCTTGCTTCGTATTATTCCCAGTCTATGAGGCCCGCGCTCTCGAGATACGCTTCGCTGTACTCCATATAGTCCTCCACGAACCGCATGGCGTACATCTTCTGCTCCGGGAAGGCTTCCTGGAGCTTCTTCATCATATACTCGAAGGCCTGATCGTCGTCGTAGACCGCGCCGTCGTCGACGCCGCTTTCCGCCATAAACGCTTCGTCCAGGTCCATGACCTTGTCCAGCATCCTTTCGAACACGTCCTTGGGCAGGATGTTGAAATCCCCCTGGGCCGTGAACTTATCGGCGATATAGGCTCGCGCGTCCGTTCTGCTGTACTCTTCCATGTTTTGCCTCCTGCTGTCTGTTTGTGGCATAGTATATCATTTTGTTGGCCCGCCGTCCATAATCCGGATATGAATTTTTCATGACCCCGCAAAAGTTCACCGTAGTTTCACTTGCCATCCGGGCATTTTTTCTGTACACTGATTTACATGAAAACCATTCTTTCCATCTGCATATGCCTCGCGATGCTCTTTGGCTGCACCCCCGAGCCGGTCAGCGGCATGGACATCCGCACCTTCTCCATCGGCAAGGCGGACTGTTCGCTGCTGTCCTTCGACGGGTACAACGTGCTTATCGACACGGGCGAGGAGGACGACGGGGACGATATCCTGGAGGCCCTGAAGAAGCTCCAGGTGAAGAAGCTGGATCTGGTGATCCTGACCCACTTCGACAAGGACCACATCGGCGGCTTCCCGGAGCTGGCCGCCGCCCTGCCCGTGGACAGGGTGATCCTGCCGGACTACGTGCGCTCGAGCGACCTCTACGACGCCATGACCGCCTCCATCGAGGAGCACGGCATACCCGCGGAACGGCTCACCGCGGAATCGTCCTTTGCCCTGGGCCGCGCCAGCTTCACCGTCTGGCCCTCCACCAAGACCTACGACCCGGAGAAGGGCAACGACAACCAGATGTCCCTGGTGACCCGCGTGGCCTTCGGCCAGGTCCGGCTCCTGTTCCTGGCGGACGCGGAGGGCGGCTGGCTCAAGGACCTGTGCTATTCCACCTACGAGCTGGGCTGCGATGTCATCAAGATCCCCTGCCACGGCAAATGGCAGAAGCATCTGCCCGCCCTGCTGACCCTGTCCCTGCCCCAATACGCCATCATCACCGATTCCGATAAGAACCCCGCCGCTGTGGAAACCCTGGACGCTCTTTCCACCATGGACGTGACGACCCTGCGCACCGCGGACGGGGACGTGCACCTGTTCACCGACGGACAAACCGTCACGATCCCCAAGGATTGACGCCCATACAGATATAAAAAAGGTGACGGGTTTGCCGTCACCTTTTTTTCTCACTCCTTTGGGACTCTTCGCACGATCTCGATGGGCGGTTCGTCCTCCTCCTCGTCCTCCTCCGGCGGTTCCTCCTCCGGCGCTTCCTCGTATGGCTCCTCCTCTTCGGGAGCCAGGGGTTCTTCGTCCTCCTCGTCGTCCTCGAAATACTTGATATTGGCCTTGTTCCGGCCCCGGCGCACGATCATGAGGGTCAGCACCACGCAGATCAGGATGGCCACTACGATGAACAGCCCGAACACGATGTAGGCCAGCATGTCGCTGTCCCCCTCATTGGGCTCGGGGACGGGGCTGGACCCGGGGGCCTGGGTGATCTCCGTCACCGGGAACCGTGGCTCGTCGGTGGCCACGGCGGTGGGAGGCTGGCTGTTCACCGGGGCGCTGGTATAGGGGGCGATGGTGTTGGGGACGCTCTGGCCCGTGACCCTGCCCAGGTTGACGATGCCGCCCGTATAGCTCTTCTGGACGCCGGAGCTGGGGGTGATGAAGGAATAGGACACCTTCTTCAGCACCAGCATGGTGCTCACGGCGGACTTGATCCTAAAGCGCACGTTCATCAGGGTGCCGCTGCCGGAGACGCCGCCGGAGGAAGCCGCCGTAAAGGCCACCGCGCCGGATTTGGTGGTCACGTTGCAGAGGTACTCCACCCCCATGATCTTCAGCCGGTCCTGGCTCAACCCCTGGATCTCCACGAACTCCAGAGCGGCGCTGTCATATTCCAGCACGAACTGGATGGAATCCATGATCTGCCCCAGCTTGGGGGGCTCCACGACCATGTTGATGGCCACGGTCACCGTGTCGCCCACGCTCCCCCGGACGTCCTCCGAGGTGATGGTCACGGGTGTCCCTGCCGCCACGGCTGCGGATATGGGCAGCAACAGCAGTGCTGCCATAAGAAGAGAAATGATCCTTCGTTTCATCCAAAGCTCCTTCATGTAGTATGCGCTCACCGCCCAGGTCTATGCCTGGGGGCTGGGGGCCATGCCGTCGTATCGAAAGTATTGTACTATCCCCGGCCCCATAAGTCAAATTCGGATTGACAACGTCATGTAAATTTCATATAATTTTCTAAATTTGACAGTGAGAAAGGGAGCATTCCATGTACATTTACAATACCATGACCCGGAAGAAGGAGCTGTTCGTGCCGCTGAAGGAAGGCCAGGTCTCCATGTACGCCTGCGGCCCCACGGTGTACAACTTCTTCCATATCGGCAACGCCCGCCCCTTCATCGTGTTCGACACCCTACGCCGGTATCTCGAGTACCGGGGCTACAAGGTCACCTTCGTCCAGAACTTCACCGACATCGACGACAAGATGATCCGCCGGGCCAACGAGGAGGGCACCACCGTCAAGGAGCTGGGCGACCGCTTCATCAAGGAGTATTATACCGACGCCGACGCCTTGGGCGTGAAGCGAGCCACCGTAAACCCCCGGGCCACGGAGCATATCCAGGACATCATCGATCTCGTCGAGACCCTGGTGGAAAAGGGCCACGCCTACCCCGCCTCCAACGGGGACGTATACTTCTCCGTCCGCAGCTGGCCCGGCTACGGGAAGCTGTCCGGCCAGAACATCGACGATCTCGAGAACGGGGCCCGGGTGGACCCCACCGAGGAGAAGCGGGACCCCCTGGACTTCGCCCTCTGGAAGGGACAGAAGCCCGGCGAGCCTGCCTGGCCCTCCCCCTGGGGCATGGGCCGTCCCGGCTGGCACATCGAGTGCTCCGCCATGAGCATGGCCATCTTGGGCCAGAGCTTCGATATCCACGGCGGCGGGCAGGATCTGATCTTCCCCCACCATGAGAACGAGATCGCCCAGTCCGAGGCCGCCACGGGGAAGCCCTTCGCCCACTACTGGATGCACAACGGCTTCATCAACGTGGATAACCAGAAGATGAGCAAGTCCCTGGGCAACTTCTTCACCGTCCGGGACATCGCCAAGGAATACGACCTGGACGTGGTGCGGCTTTTCATGCTGAGCGTCCAGTATCGGAACCCCATCAACTTCTCCCGCGACCTGATCCAGCAGGCCGCCGTGGCCCTGCAGCGGCTCCGCACGGCCCTCGATCGGCTAAAGGAGGCCCCCGTAGCCCAGGAGGCCAACCACGACGAGCAGGCGTTCCTTGACAGCCTGGAGGGCTACCGGACCCGGTTCAACGAGGCCATGGACGACGATCTCAATACCGCCGACGCCCTGGGCGTGCTGTTCGATCTGGCCCGCGCCGCCAACAGCTTCGTCAGCGTCCCCCGGACGAAGAAAGCCATCGAGGCCGTCATGGCCCTATATACGGAGCTCATGGACGTGCTGGGGCTCATGCCCCGGGAGAAGGCCGAAGAGTTCCCCGCCGAGGTGCTGGCCCTGCTCGACGAGCGGCAGGCTGCCCGGAAAGCCAAGAACTACGCCCGGGCCGACGAGATCCGGGAGCAGCTCAAAACCCTGGGCTACGCCATCGAGGATTCCCGCCAGGGCGCCAAGCTGAAGAAGCTGTGAGATAAAAGGAGTACCGCATATGTTTTTCAGTCTGTTGCTGTTGGTCGTAGCCGGCGTGCTGGCCGTCCCCGTGTTCACCGGCAAGGGAAAGATGATGAACACGGAGAACATCAAGAAGGACAAGCTCCCCACCTATAGGAAGTGGGTCCGGGTCCTCTACGCCCTCATGATGGTGACGGTGCTGTGCATGGCCTTCTTCAACTTCGTGGAGAAGGAAGCCTACGTCCAGACCAACTATTTCGAGTTCACGGAGCCCTACGTGGGCGCGGACGGCGTCACCTACGCCGCCGGGGAGCCCCACACCACCGAGGAGATGCGGGAGATCCTGCTCCCCACGGAGACCAGCCAGAGCCTGTGCAGCCCCGTGGACACGGAGAGCCTGCCCTACCGGTTCCTGGAGACCACCTACACCCTGAACGAACGGTACGCCTTCCTGGGCTTCGTCCCCTACCGGACCGCCCATATCCTGAACTTCGTCATCCTAGGCATCTCCATGGCCATCATCTTCGCCCTGTTCGTGTTCATCAACATGATGACCGACAAGGAGGCCCAGAAGAAGAACTCCCGGGCGGCGAAGCAGAACCCCGTCCGGCCCTCCATGCCCAAGGGCGCCTTCGACTTCTCCGACTATCAGGACGAGGTTGAGGTCCGGGACGACCGCTTCGATAACGAGCCCCAGCAGATCCCCTCCAAGAAGAAGTAACCAGCTCATCTGCAAAAAGGGCCGGCCCCGCCGGTCCTTCTTTCATATAAAAACAGCCGCCGGTTCGCCCGGCGGCCGTCTTTTGTGGGAGAGATTACAGCTCCGCGAAGTACTTGATGGTGCGGACCATCTGGCTGGTGTAGCTGTTCTCGTTGTCGTACCAGGACACGACCTGGACCTGATAGGTGTCC
>CACXNN010000014.1 GCA_902768995.1 uncultured Eubacteriales bacterium
GGTGATCTGCGCTTTGGTGAACGGGTTTTTGATCGGTCGGTGCACCGGATGGATGGACGGGCATTTGGATTTCAGGGATGGGCTGCCCTGGCGGAAATATTTCTCCTGAAAACGGAGATTGAGAATAAGGAGGCAACACCATGGGCTTTTTGAGGAAACTGCTGGGCTTCGGCACCACCGTGGCCGGGACCGTGGCCGCCGTGAAGGTGACCGAAAAGGTGAAGGAGAACAACCCGGACGGCGTCCAGGACGTGAACGGCGACGGGAAGGTGGACTACAAGGACTACGCCATCGAGGCCAAGAAAGCCGCCAAGGAGGTCTATGCCGAGGTCAAGGAGAAGGCCCCGGTTGTCATGGCCGAGGCCAAGGAGAAGGGGTCCGAGTTTTACCAGGACGCCAAGGAGAAGGTGAAGGACACCTTCAACGGATAAAAAAGAAACGACGGTAGGGGACGGGCTTGCCCGTCCCGTTTTTTGGCAAAATGAACCTTTTCCCCTTCTCGATCGTCTCTTAGGGTGAAAACACGCGGAAAGGAGGTGGGCGCCGTGGACGATTTCGAAACGCTGCTCCTGGCGAACAAGCTGGGCGTGGAGCGCTGGGTGAAATTTCACGTCAGCGGTCCGGACGCCGAGGACGTCCTGCAGGAGACCTATCTCGCCGCCTACCAGGCGTTCCCCCGGCTGAAGGATACGGCCGCCTTCCGGCCCTGGCTCATCAGCATCGCTCGGAACAAGTGGCGGGACTGGTATCGGAAGCAGGCTCGCCGGCCGGACACGCCGGTGGGAGAGCTGCCGGACGTGGCCGGTGAGGAGGAGCCCGACACCGCCGTGGCGGAGACGCTGGATCGGCTCAGCGACCGGGACGCCCGGATGCTGCAGCTCTTCTATCTCGAGCAGCTGCCACAAAAGGAGATCGCTCGGCAGCTCAGCATCCCCACGGGCACGGTGAAGAGCCGGCTCAACGCAGCCCGGGACCGATTCCGCGCCGCCTATCCCTATTCGCCGAAAGGAGAGAGAAAAATGAAGAAACTGCCTCTGTTTTTGCCGCCCTACGCCGTCCGCTGGAAGGACGAGGCCCCCTTCCCCGTGGTGTGGGAGGAGATGATGGGCTGGGGCATCGTGCCCCGCCTGGGCGAGAAGCTCACCTGGGGCATGTACGATCTGCCCAGCCGCAAGCTGGACGTAGGCTACGACATGGCCGTCACGGGCCGGGCCCGGGTCCACGGTCTGGAGGGCGTCAGCTTCACCGCCAAGGTCATGGAGCCCCAGCCGGAGCTGGGCGAGGATGATTTGATGGCAGAGCCCGTGGCTAACTCCGGCGCGCCTCAGGAGGTATGGACCTTCGTGGGCCAGCTGCAGGACGGGTACACCCGCTTCCTCTCCGCCGAGCGGGAGGAGGACGGGGTCCGGACCCTGACCACCTTCCTGGACGGGGAGGAGTTCATGGCCAACTGGGGCTTCGGCGAGGACAACCGGGGCAACAGCATCCACCCCACGGCCAAGGGGCTGATCCGGCGGGACGGCGCCGCCTACACCGCCCCGGCGGAGGGCGTCCTGGATGTGGTGGGCCGCTGCGATCTCACCCTGGACGGCAGGACCACGGACTGCATCGCCGTCATGGACCTGAGTGCCTACGTGGAGGGCGTGGCCTCCCTCCAGTTCATCGACCGGAACGGCCGGACCCTGCTCTGGCAGCGGTACAACCGGGACGACTGGGAGCTGGCCCGCTACGGCAAGCGTTGGTCGGAGCTGCTGCCGGACAACGAGCGCATCGCGATCAACGGCGTCACCTACGTGCACTGGTACGACTGCTACTACTTGCGGTAAGGAACGGAGGGCGGATCATCACGATCCGCCCATTTTTCTTGACAAACGCACCGATTTCATTATAATCGTATACAATATACCGAAACGAGGAAGGGGAACGCCTATGGATAAGCTGGATATGGCCCTGTTGGAACTGTTGGAGGAGGACGCCCGCCGGACGCCGGAGCAGGTGGGCGTGCTGCTGGGCCTCTCCGCGGCGGAAGCCAAGGCCCGCATGGACGGCCTGGAGGCCGCCGGGGTCATCCGGGGGTATACGGTCCTCATCGACCGGGAGCAGATGCCGGAGGAGACCATCAGCGCCCTCATCGAGGTGAAGGTCCAGCCGGAGCGGAACCGGGGGTTCGACGCTATCGCCGAGCAGCTCTACCGCTTCGACGAGGTGAAGGCCTGCTACCTTATGTCCGGGGCCTACGATCTCATGCTCATCGTGGAGGGGAAGAACATCCGGGCCGTGTCCCGGTTCGTGGCGGAGCGGCTTTCGATCCTGGACAACGTCCAGAGCTGCGCCACCCACTTCATCCTCAAGCGCTACAAGACCGACGGCGTCATCTTCGAGAAGGAGCCGGGGGATAAGCGCATGGTGGTGAGCCTATGAATTTCGATACCTTGATCTCCCAGCGCGCGAAGGCCATCCAGCCCTCGCCCATACGGCGGTTCTTCGATCTCGCCAACGCCATGGAGGGCACCGTGTCATTGGGCATCGGTGAGCCGGATTTCGTGACCCCCTGGCATATCCGGGACGCGGCCATGGCGTCCCTTCGGGCGGGGGAGACCGCTTACACCCCCAACGCGGGCACGCCTCAGCTTCGGCAGGCCATCGCGGACTATCTCTACGTTCGGTTCGGCCTCGAATACGACCCCAAGACGGAGATCTTCGTCACCGTCGGCGCGTCGGAGGCCATCGACCTGGCTCTGCGGGTGCTGGTGGACCCGGGTGACGAGGTGCTGATCCCGGACCCCAGCTACATCTCCTATAGCCCCGGAGCCCTGTTGGCCGGCGGCAGGAGCGTGCTGCTGCCCACCTACGCCGAGGACGGCTTCGCCCTGCGGGGGGACGTGCTCCAAAGGGCCCTCAGCCCCCGGACCAAGGCCCTGGTGCTGCCCTATCCCAACAACCCCACCGGCGGGATCATGACCCGGCCCCAGCTCGAAGAGCTGGCCGCGGTCCTCGAAAAGACTGACGTGCCCGTGATCTCCGACGAGATCTACGGGGAGCTCACCTATTCCGGCGACCACGTGTCCATCGCCCAGATACCGGGCATGAAGGAACGGACCATCCTGATCTCCGGCTTTTCCAAGGCTTTCGCCATGACCGGCTGGCGGCTGGGGTTCGTGGCCGCGGATCGGCGGTTCGTCTCCCAGATGCTGAAGATCCACCAGTACGTCATCATGTGCGCCTCCACCATGAGCCAGGCCGCCGCCACCGAGGCCCTGAACGGCCTCCTCAGGGGAGAGTTCGACGACGTGGAGAAGATGCGTCGGGCCTACGACCAGCGGCGGCGGTACATCTACGACCGGCTCAACCGCATGGGGCTAACAGTTCGCCGAGGCGCTCCTAAGGGAGGAGCGGGTGGCCGTGGTGCCGGGGAACGCCTTCGGCAGCCGGGGCGAGGGCTTCGTCCGCTGCTCCTATGCGGCCAGCCTGAAGAACATCGAGGAGGCCATGGACCGGATGGAGCGATTCGTGCAGCGGAAATGATTTGCATTCCTTCTCATAAAGCCGTATACTGGAGCTGACGAACGCAAGGGAGGAACGAACATGAAGCGATCCGAGATCAACCGAGCATTGAAGGAAATGGAGGCCATGTGCGTCCGGGAGCACTGCTACCTGCCGCCCTTCTGCCACTTCACGCCGGAGGAATGGCAAACCAAGGGCCACGAATACGACGAGGTCCGGGACTGCAAGCTGGGCTGGGACATCACGGACTACGGCAAGAACGACTTCGACAAGCTGGGATTGAGCCTCATCACCATCCGCAACGGCAACCGGGCCATGGCCGACAAATATCCCATGGTCTACGCCGAAAAGCTCCTGTACCTGAAGGAGGGTCAGTACTCTCCCAACCACTTCCACTGGTTCAAGACCGAGGACATCATCCACCGGGGCGGCGGCGTGTGCCTCATCCGGGTCTACAACTCCCTGCCCGACGAAAGCATCGACTACGAGAACCCCGTGACGCTGAATTGCGACGGCCGCAAATTCACCGTTCCCGCGGGCACCCTGATCCGCCTGACGCCGGGGGAGAGCATCCACGTGCACCAGGGCCTCTACCACGACTTTCAGGTGGAGCCCGGCACCGGCCCCGTGCTCCTGGGGGAGGTCTCCCAAACCAACGACGACGAGCACGACAATCGCTTCGAGCCCCCCATGGGCCGCTTCCCCGCCATCGAGGAGGACGAGCCCCCCTACCGGTTGCTCTGCGGGGAGTACCCGCCGGCGGAGTGAGGCGGTTGCCTCTTAATACGGTAAGGCTGCCAAGATGGTGCGCCAGAAGCCGCGTTCTTCGTCCCGAAGCTGTACTATGTACCGCGAGAGGACGAAAACGCGGCTAATTTGCGGCATATGAATAAAAGGAAATGGCGCCATATGGCGCCATTTCTACATACAGATTATTAGACAGATCTATGTTGCCGCAAATGGTCTGGCCCCATATTGGCAGCCTTTTTACAGCTCGGGGGCGTTCAGGGCGGCCTCGGGGATCTCGATGGGCGCGATGGCGTCGAAGTCGGACAGGGTCATGTCGATCAGCATGTCGGAGATCTCGATATCAAACGTCATGCCCTCGGGCATCTCGCCGCCCATGCTGGCGATCATGGCCGCCATCATCAGTTCCTTCATGGCATCGGCCATGTCGATGGTGTACTGGACGGGCAGCCCGCTCTCCTTGTCGATCTTGATGGTCACCTGGATGTCGCTCAGATTGGCCAAAGCCTCCTCGGACATGTCGGCGCCAACGGCCTCCGTCAGCTCACCGGCAGCGGCGGTGCTGTTGAGGACGTCCTGCAGGAACTTGCCGTCGATGGTGCCGGTATAGACCTTGGCGGGCTTGCCGTTCACCTCTTCCTCCCCGATCAGCTGCAGGTCAGCGCCTTCGCCGCTGAACAGGTTGAGGGTCTCGTCAGGCGACTGGGGCAGCTGGTTCTCCTGGGGGTTCACGTTCTTCTTCCAGGTGACGCCTTCGTCGTCAGAGGTGTACGTGATCACGTTCTCGCCGTCCCTGACCACGTAGATCACGCCCTTCATGCTTTCGTCGCCGGAGGACAGGGCCACGTCGGCCCGGGCCACGTTGGGCTCGTAGGTCACGTCCATGGCATAGAGCATGTTGATGTCCATGGGCATGCTCTGCTTCATCTCGCCCATGGCTAGGGTGATGACCAGCCCCATGTTCATCTCCATGTTGGTGTGCATGCTCTTGACCTGCTGCAGCTTCTCATTGGCGGCGGCGATGGCCACGTCGAAGGGCGGCTCCGTGGGCTCCGGCGTGGGCGCCGGGGTGGGCTCCGGGGTGGGGACCGCGGTGACGGCGGCGGTGTCCTTAGCGGCGGTGTCCTTGGAGCCGGCGGTGGCGGGCGTATCGGCGGCCTTCACCTTCATGCAGGCGGCCAGGCCCAGGACCATCAGCAGCGCCAGCAGGATAGAGATCGATTTTTTCATGGTATTCTCCTTTATTATTTCAGTATAGGGAAGGGCAAGACGCCCCGGGACATTTGCCCCAAGTCTACAGAAACAGTATGGCATAGGCGGGGGACGCTGTCAAGTACGCAAAACTGGAAACTGGCTGTCGTGTAAGGCGGCAGAGCATTTGCGGCTTGGAAAACGAAAAAGAGGCATAGGTAGAAAGGATGCCTTGCATCCTTTCCCAATTCAACAAGCCGCAAATTAGCCGTTTTTCCGCCCTCTCGCAGTACATAGTACAGCTTCGGGTCGGATAAAACGGCTTCTGCCATCCTTCTCGACCGCCTGTTCGGCTGTCGTATACGGCGGCAGAACATAAAAAGGGGACCGCAACTGCGGTCCCCTGCACATATCATTCGTCGTTAGCTGATCTTGATATAGTTCTTGTGGATGTAGGCGTAACCGCCCTTGTACTCCACCTTCCACCAGTTTCCGGAGAGGCCCTTCACGGTGAATGTGTCGCCGTTGGCGCCGTAGCCCAGGCGCTTGCCGGACTTGCTGGCCTTGGCACGGATGCAGACCTTGTTGTTCCGGGAGTTGATGATGGTGGCCGTCTTGCCCGCGTATTCTTCACCGCCACCGCCGCCGGAGGGCTTCGTGTTGGACACAAAGTCGCTGTATACCCAGGCTTCGCCGCCGGCATACTTGATCCGGGTCCACTTGCTGGTGACGCCGGTGATGGTGATCTCGTCCCCCCGGGTCAGGGTGCCCAGGATGGCGCTGTTCTTGGTGCCGGCCTTCTCCCGCACGTTGACGTTCTTCACCTTCTTGGTGTCGTAGTCGATGTACGCCTTCTTGTCGGCTATGGGCGTGATGGAGCTGCTGGGGACGCTCCCCTTGATGGTCAGATAGGTGGTCTTGATGTAGGCTGTGTCACCACTATAGACGACCTTGGTGTACTTGCCGCTCTTGCCCTTGACCTCGAAGGTGTCGCCCAGCTTGGCTATACCCAGTTTATGGCTGCCGGCCTTCTTATAGATGGTCACGCCGCCGTCGGGGGCGTAGGTCAACATGGCATAGCCAGACTTGAGGATGGTGTCCTTCTTGCCCTGCTTCACATAGTTCTTGTTGACGAAGCCGGTCTTGGACTTGTACTCGATCTTGTACCAGTCGCCATCAATAGCCAGGAGCTTGCAGACGCTGCCCCGCTTTACGTCCGCCAGCTTGTTGCCGCTTTTGGAGGCGGAGTCACGGAGGTAGGCAGAGTTCTTGCAGTTGAGGATGATGACCACGCTGTCCTCGGTGATCGGGTCGGCCATGGTCACAGGCGCGAAGGCCAGCAACGTCAGGGCCACCAGCAGGAGGCTGATCCATTTCTTCATAGTATATATCTCCCTTCTTGAACGGCGCGCCGGTTAGGGGCACACCTTCCTTTTTTACCTACCCATAATACCATACTATCTTCGATTTGTATGCAAC
The DNA here is from genome assembly GCA_902768995.1 of uncultured Eubacteriales bacterium. GTDB lineage: Bacteria > Bacillota > Clostridia > Christensenellales > CAG-138 > RUG472. Next base: position 6,922 of record CACXNN010000014.1, read on the forward strand.
AAAGTTGTAAATTATGAACAAATTTTTAAAATATATTATTTTTGGGCCCTTCGAAGCGGGTTTTTGGGGGGAAAGGCATAGCAGAGGGGTTGAGAAATGGATTTTTCGGTTGTGGATGTACCCGGTAGGGGAGTCTCACACTCGCAGCGGCTCGCTCAGCGGACAGCTCTGAGGCGCCACTGGAGCCTCATTCACTACTGTCCGCGGTCCTGCGGACCCAGCTGCGGCCTCGGTCAGGGCACGGCTCTCGGGCTCCACTGGAGCCCGATTCACTACCGTGCCCGGTTCGACTCCCCTACCGGGTACCAACAAAAAAGCCACCCGTATGGGTGGCGAACCGGTAGGGGAGTCTCCTCTCGGCTGCGGCCTCGGTCAGGGCACGGCTCTCGGGCTCCACTGGAGCCCGATTCACTACCGTGCCCGGTTCGACTCCCCTACAAAATAATAACCCCGCCATATGGCGGGGTTGGTACCCGGTAGGGGAGTCGAACCCCTGTTACCGCCGTGAGAGGGCGGTGTCCTAGGCCACTAGACGAACCGAGCGCGATTGCAGGTAATATAATACAGAAAAAAGGTGGGGCTGTCAATAGTTTTTTTGCGGCTCGGGAGAAAAATACGGCGGCCAGGCGTCGGGGGCGTGGAGGCCCAGGGGCGGTCGGGGCGGCAGCGCCGGGCGGGGCAGGGGCGAAGCCATGGACAGGTTGGGGTTGTAGAAGGGGTCCCCCGTTTTCAGCAGGGGGTAGAAGGCGTCCCGGCAGCGGCGGAGGGTGGTACCGTCGGGGCGGCAGGTGGGCGGGGCGGGGAGCCGAAAGCGGACGCCCGGCGCGCACAGGGTATGCAGCCCCCGGCGGCCCAGGCGCAGGCATAGCTCCTCGGCATAGCCCAGCTGGCCCAAGCTGGGGTCGAAGCCGCCCACGGCGCGGAACCGGTCCCGGCGGACCATCAGCGCCCATGGGCCCAGGCAGGACACGTCCCGGGGGCACAGGAGCCGGGGACAGGCCTCCCGCAGCTCCCTTTCGGTCAGCCCGAAGCCGGGGGACCCCAGGCCTCCCAGCAGGCCCACCACCGTGCCGGCGCTGAGGATGCGGCCCTGGCCGTCCAGCACCAGGGGCCCCACCGCGCCCACGTCCGGCCGGTCCGCCCACTCCGTGAGCCGCTGGCCGAAGTCGGGGGAGAGGGGGGCGCAGCCGCCCCGAAGAAACAGCAAAAACCGGCCCCGGGCCCTCTGGGCCGCTCCGTTCCACAGGGTACAGGGGCTGGCCCCCGGCAGCTCTGCAACAGGGACGCCGCTGCCTTTCAGGGCCCGGAGGAAGGGGCCGAGAGGCCTGCCCGCCGCCGCGATGAGCTCGTATCGGGGGAGCTGCATCCGCTGCTCCACGGCCAGGAGGGAATTTCGCAGGGCGTCGGGCCCGTTCTCGTCGGAGACGATCACGGAGACGAGGGGCTCTCCCCGCACGCCGAACCGGGGCAGGAAAGTCCCGGCGGCGGGGCCGGGCAGTACCAGGGCGCTCGTCCCCAAAGCGGCTTTCAAGGGCCCGGGGTGGGTGCAGACCGGCGCCGGGGGCAGGCTGAACAGCATGAAGGGCAGGTGGACGATCCGCTCCGCCAGGGCCGCGGCCCGCAGCCAGAAGCCGTACCGGCGGGCGGCCGTGGGGCCGGGCCAGTCCCCCGCGGCCAGCAGCAGGGCTCGGGAGACGCAGACGCCCCGGCCCAGGTAGTCATAGGCGAGCAGCGTGTGAGGGCTGTAATCCGGCTTGAACCTTGGCCGGCACCGGCGGCCGTGGATCAAAATGTCCTCGTCCGAATAGAGGAGCTCTCGCCCGCCCCCCGCGGCCAGGGCCAGGCGGTAGAGGGCATCGGGCCGGAGCCGGGCCCCGCCGGGGAGGAAGAGGTAGTAGTCCGCCTCCGGCCGGCGGCTCAGGTCGGAGAGAACGAACCTGGTATAGGTCTGCCGCTTTAGGGAATCCCGGAGCCCCCGGCCCGCCTCCGTCACGATGATAGCGAACCGAGGCGCGGCCAAAAACACCGCCCGCCGCTGGGCGGCGGCGGCCTCCGGCGTCAGAACGGATAGGGCGACGAAGCGGTCATAGTCCTGCATGGATTCAGGATAGACCGACCGGGCCGAAAAAAAGCACCCCTCCCCAGGGAAGGGTGTAAAATCGTCCGCTTTCGGCTTATTCGAGCTCGATGGTGGCGGGGGGCTTGCTGGTGAGGTCGTAGAGGACTCGGTTCACGCCGGGGACCGTGTTCACGATGCGGGTCATGCAGGCGTCCAAAAGGTCGTAGGGCAGCCGGGCGGCCGTGGCGGTCATGTAATCACTGGTCAGCACGGCTCGCAGGGCCATGGCGTAGTCGTAGGTCCTATGGTCGCCCATGACGCCCACGGAGCGCATATTGGTGAGGGCGGCGAAGAACTGGCCGGAGCCGGTGTCGATACCGAAGCGCTGCAGCTCCTCCTGGAAGATGGCGTCCGCCTCCTGGACCATGCGGACCTTCTCGGGGGTCACCTCTCCGGCGATCCGTACCCCCAGGCCCGGGCCGGGGAAGGGCTGCCGATAGACCAGGGCCCGGGGCAGGCCCAGCTCCAGGCCCAGCTCACGGACCTCGTCCTTGAAGAGGGTCCTGAGGGGCTCCACGATCCCTTCGAACCGGATGCCCTTAGGGAGGCCCCCCACGTTGTGATGGGACTTGATGACGGCCCCGTCGCTGCCCGCGCCGGACTCCACCACGTCGGGGTAGATGGTGCCCTGGGCGAAGAGGTCCATCTCTCCCAATTGGTTGGCCGTCTCCTCGAAGGTGTGGATGAACTGCTCACCGATGATCTTCCGCTTCTGCTCGGGGTCCACGACCCCCTGCAGGGCGGCGAAGAACCGGTCCCGAGCGTCCACGCCCACGAAGTTGAGATCGAAATCGCCCTCAGGGCCGAAGATGGCCTTCACCTGCTGGCCCTCGTTCTTGCGCAGCAGGCCGTGGTCCACGAACACGCAGGTGAGCTGCTGACCGATGGCCCGGGACAGGAGGGCCGCCGTCACGGAGGAATCCACGCCCCCGGACAAGGCCAGCAGGACCCGTTTGGTGCCGATCCGCTGCCGCAAGGCCTGTACCTGCTCCTCCACGAAGGAGGACATCTGCCAGGTCCCCTGACAGCCGCAGACCTGCCGGACGAACCGGCGGAGCATGGCGGCGCCCTGGGGGGTATGGACCACCTCGGGATGGAACTGGACCGCGTACAGGTCCCTGCTTCGATTCTCCATGGCGGCGATGGGGCAGTCCGGCGTGTGGGCCGTCACGGTGAACCCGGAGGGGGCCGCCGTGATCCGGTCCGTATGGCTCATCCAGCAGGTGGTCTCCTTCGGCACGTCCGTCAACAAAGGAGAGTCGCCCCGGTCGATGTATAGGACCGTCCCGCCGTATTCGGAGGTCATGGCCGGGGCCACCTGCCCGCCCAGGACGTGGGCCATGAGCTGGGCCCCGTAGCAGATGCCCAGCACCGGCACGCCCAGGGAGAAGAGCTCCGCCGAGCAGGTGGGGGAGGCGGGGTCGTAGACGCTGTTGGGGCCGCCGGTCAGGATGATGCCCTTGGGGGCTCGGGCCCGCAGCTCCGCGATGGGCGTGGTGTGGGGCAGGATCTCCGAGTACACCTGGCACTCCCGCACGCGGCGGGCGATGAGCTGCTTGTACTGGCCGCCGAAATCCAGGATGAGGATGGTCTCCTGTTCCATAGTCCCTTCCTTTCTATATCACTCTACGGTAACGCTCTTAGCGAGATTCCGGGGCTTATCCACGTCCAGGCCCTTGGAGACGCTGGTGTAGTAGGCCAGAAGCTGCAGGGGGATGATGGCCAGGCTCCCCATGAAATGGGGGTCCGTCTCCGGCACGAAGAGGGAGAAGTCCGCAAAGGCGCTCTCCTTCCGGCTGCCCTCCCCGGCCAGGCTCACCAGGTACGCGCCCCGGGCCCGGCACTCGGCCATGTTGCTGACGGTCTTCTCCAGCACGTCCCGCTGGGTCAGGGCCCCCACGATCAGGGTCCCGTCCTCCACCAGGCTGATGGTGCCGTGCTTTAGCTCGCCGGCGGCGTAGGCCTCGCTGTGGATGTAGGAGATCTCCTTCATCTTCAGGCTCCCCTCCAGACAGATGGCGTAATCGAGGCCCCGGCCGATGAAGAAGATGTCCCGGGCGTTGGCGTGGCGGGACGCGAACCATTGGATGCGGGCCTTGTCCTTCAAAGCGAGCTCCATCTTCTCGGGCAGGGACAGGAGCTCGCCGATCAGAGCTCCATACCTTTCTTCGTTCAGCTTTCCCTTCACCAAGGCCAGCTCCAAGGCGAAGGCGTAGAGGGCGCTGAGCTGGGCGCTGTAGGCCTTGGTGGTGGCCACGGCGATTTCCGGCCCCGCCAGGGTGTAGAGCACGTGGTCCGCCTCTCGGGCGATGGAGGAGCCCACCACGTTCACCACCGCCAACGTGGGCACGCCCATGGCCTTGGCGGCGCGAAGGGCGGCCAAGCTGTCCGCCGTCTCCCCGGACTGGGAGATGACGATCACCAGGGACCCGGGCCCCAGCAGCCGCTTCCGATACCGGAATTCGCTGGCCAGCTCCACCCGGACCGGCACCTCCGCCATGTCCTCGATCACGTACTGGGCGGCCATGCCCACGTGCCAGGCGGAGCCGCAGGCCACGATCTCTACGCTCTCGACGGCGGAAAGCTGCTCGTCGGAGACGCCCACGGCGGAAAGGTCGATCCGGCCGTCATGGACCAGGCTGTTCAGGGTGTCCCGGACGGCTTTGGGCTGCTCGTGGATCTCCTTGATCATGAAGTGCTCGTAGCCGCCCTTCTGGGCCGCTTCGGCGCTCCAGGTCACATGGGTCAACGGGAGCTGGACCTCGTCCCCGTTCAAATCGAAGAAGTGGGCCTCGCCGGGCAGGAGCCGGGCGGACTGGTGGTTGTCGATGTAGTATACGTCCCGGGTGTGCTGCAGCAGGGCGGGCACGTCGGAAGCGAGGAACGTCTCCCCGTCGGCGACGCCGATGACCAGGGGGCTGTCCTTCCGGGCGGCGTAGATCTCCCCCGGGTAGTCCTTGAACATGAGGGCCAGGGCGTAGCTGCCCCGGACCCGGACCATCATGCGGTTGATGGCGTCGATGGGGCCGATCTTATACTTGCGGTAGTAGTAGTCCACCAGCTTGATGGCCACCTCGGTGTCCGTGCCGCTGTAGAACCGGTAGCCGTTCTTCAACAGCTTCTGCTTGATCTCGGCGTAGTTCTCGATAATGCCGTTGTGGACGCCCACCACCTCGGAGCCCATCTCGTCCATGTCGTTGGCGCTGATGTGGGGATGGGCGTTGGTCTGGTTGGGCTCCCCGTGGGTGGCCCAGCGGGTGTGGCCGATGCCGCAGCAGCCGGGCATGGTGGCCCCGGCCTCCGTCTTTTCGATCAGGTTCTTCAGCTTCCCCGTGGCCTTCACCACCGCCGTGGGCGCCATGCCGTCCCGCACGGCGAGACCGGCGGAGTCGTACCCCCGATACTCCAGCATGCTCAATCCGTTGAGCAGAATGGGGGCCGCTGCCCTATGGCCGGTGAATCCTACGATGCCGCACATATGGTTTACTTCCTTTGTTTTTTCTGTGCGCTTTTTTCTTTTCAGGAGAAAAGAAAAAAGTGCTAAAAAAGAAAAGCCGGGAATGGATTATGTGTTCAGCGGTGCGAACTGTTCTTCCGCGGAACAAAGATACTATATCCCGTTTTTCAAAATCGTCAAGAGCCTTTGGGCCGCTTCCGCCGTGTTCTCCCGGCTGCCGAAGCAGGAGAGCCGCACATGGCCTCCGCCGCCTGCACCGAAGCCCTCCCCGGGGGTCACCACGATCTGGGCCTCCCGGAGCAGATATTCGAAGAACGCCCAGCCGGTCATGCCCTGGGGGCAGGGGAGCCACAGGTAGGGGGCGTTGCGGCCGCCGGTGAACCAGATCCCCGCCTCCTTCAGGGCGTCGGAGAGGATGCGCCCGTTCTCCTGATAGACGGCGATGGCCTCCCGGTTGTATCGGAGGCCCGCCGGGGACAGGGCCGCTTCCCCCGCCCGCTGGATCACGTAGCTGACGCCGTTGGTCCGGGTGGTCCGATCCTGGGTCCACATATCGTGAAGGGAACAGCCCTCCCGCACCAACGCCTTCGGCACCACGGTGTAACCAAGCCGCATGCCGGTGAACCCGGCCGTCTTGGACAGGGAGCAGATCTCGATGGCGCAGGTCTCAGCGCCGGGGAGCTCGTATATGCTGTGGGGCACCTCCCCGTCCTGGACGAAGGCCTCGTAGGCGGCGTCGAAGACGATCACCGCCTGGCGCTCGTTGGCCCAGTCCACCCACCGCTGAAGCTGGGATTTGGTGTAGGCTGTGCCCGTAGGGTTGTTGGGGGAGCAAAGGTAGACGAGATCGGCATCCAAATCCTCCCCGGGCAGGGGCAAGAAGCCGTTCTCCCGGGTGCCCAGAAGGGGTAGGACCTCCCGTCCCGCCATGCGGCTGGTGTCCGCGTAGGCGGGGTAGGCGGGCTCCGCCACCAGCACCCGAGCCCGGTCGGAAAACAGGTTCCCGATGGCGCCCAGATCGTCCGCGGCGCCGCTGGAGACGAAGACCTCCTCGGGGGACAGGGCCACGCCTCGCCGCCCGTAGTAGGAAACCACCGCCGCCTTCATGAAGTCTGTGCCGGTCTCCGGCAGATACCCGTGGAAGGTCTCCGCCCGGCTCTGCTCGCCGACGGCCCGGCGCAGGGCCTCGATGACGACGGGCGACAGGGGGCCTGTCACGTCCCCCACCCCCAGCCGCAGCAGCTTTTCGTGGGGATGATCGGCCCGATAGGCGGCCACCCGCGCCCCGATCTCCGTGAAGAAGAAGGCGGGGGGCAGCTGCCCGTAGGCGGCGTTGAGCTTCATAGGTCCACCTCCCCCTCGAATACGGTGACGGCGGGCCCGGCCATGGACAGATCGCCCTCGGCGCTCACGGTGACGCGCAGGCTCCCGCCGTCCAAAACTACCTCGATGGGCCGCCCCGCAGGGCAAAGCCCCGCCTGCACCGCGGCGAAGGCGGAGGCGCAGGCTCCGGTGCCGCAGGCCAATGTGACGCCGCAGCCCCGCTCCCAGACCCGCATCCGGAGCTGCTCGGGGGCCAGGACCTGGACGAACTCCACGTTGACGCCCCCGGGGAATCGGGGATCGCTCTCGATCCGGGGCCCCCACAGGGACAGGGGCAGGTCCTCCACGGTATCGGAGAAGATCACCAGATGGGGATTCCCCACCGAGATCAGCATCCCCGGGCCCAAGCCGTCGGGCAGGGGCGCCTCCGCCTGCTCCAGGACGGCCCGGCCCATGTCCACGGACACGCGCTCGACCTGCTGGTCCTCCACCGTCAGGGTCAGGGCCTTGACCCCGGACAGGGTCTCGACCATCATCCGATCCTTAGGGACCAGGCCCTTTTCATACAGATACTTGCCCACGCAGCGGATGCCGTTGCCGCACATCTTCGCTTCGCTGCCGTCGGCGTTGAAGATACGCATGGAACCGTCGGCGACCCGGGAGGGAGAGACGAAGATCACGCCGTCCGCGCCTATGCCGAAATGGCGGTCGCACAGCCGCCGGCACAGGGGCGAAACATCCCCGGGGACCTGGCTGCGAACAAGCATGAAATCGTTGCCCAGGCCCTGCATCTTGGTGAACCGCAATTCTCCGCCCTCCCGTTCGCCCGTTCCTCGTCAGTAAACGATCATGTACCGCTTGGTCTCCCAGTCGGTGACCCGGGTCCGGTACTCGTCCCACTCAGCCCGCTTGCCGGAGACGTAGCTCTTGAACACGTGGTCGCCCAGGGCGTCCGTGATGAGCTTATCCTGCTCCAGCAGCTCCACGGCCTCCAAAAGGTTTCCGGGCAGGCTGGCGATGCCGTGGGCCTTGCGTTCCTTCTCGGTCATGGTGTAGATGTTTTCCGTGATCTCCGCCGGGGGCGTGAGACCCTTCTCGATGCCGTCCAGGCCCGCCGTCAGGCACACCGCCAAAGCGAGGTAGGGGTTGCAGGCCGGGTCGGGGCAGCGGAGCTCCACCCGGGTGCTGTTGCCCCGGGCTGCGGGGATGCGGATCAGGGCGGACCGGTTGGAGGCGCTCCACGCGAGGTAACAGGGGGCCTCGTAGCCGGGGACCAGGCGCTTGTAGGAGTTCACCAGGGGGTTGGTGATGGCGGCGAAGTGGCGCACGTGCTCCAAAATGCCGGCGATGAAGCTGTAGGCTTCCTTGGAGAGGCCCCGCTCCCCCTTGGGATCGAAGAAGATGTTCTTGCCGTCCTTGGAGAGGGACATGTTCACGTGCATGCCGCTGCCGTTGATGCCGAAGACGGGCTTGGGCATGAAGGTGGCGTGGAGGCCGTGGGCCTGGGCGATGGTCTTCACCGCCATACGGAAGGTGCTGATGTTGTCGGCGGCGGTGAGGGCGTCGGCGTACTTGAAATCGATCTCGTGCTGGCCCTCGGCCACCTCGTGGTGGCTGGCTTCGATCTCAAAGCCCATCTCCTCCAGCATCAGGCAGATCTCCCGCCGCACGTCCCCGCCGTGGTCGATGGGGGCCATGTCGAAGTAGCTGGCCGCATCGGCGGTCCGGGTGGTGGGGAGGCCCTTCTCGTCGGCCTCGAAGAGGAAGAACTCCATCTCCGGCCCCACGTTGAAGGTGTAGCCCAGCTTCTCCGCCCGCTCGAGGGCCCGTCGCAGCACGTACCGGGGGTCGCCCACGAAGGGGGTGCCGTCCGGGTTGTACACGTTGCAGATGAGCCGGGCGGTCTTCCGGGTGGCGGGCATCCAGGGCAGCACCGCGAAGGTGGAAAGGTCCGGGTGCAGGTACTGGTCGCTCTCGTGGATGCGGGTGAAGCCCTCGATGGAGCTGCCGTCGATCATGATCTGGTCGCTGACCACCTTCTCGATCTGGGACTTGGTGACGGCCACGTTCTTGAGCTGACCGAAGATGTCGGTGAACTGGAGGCGGATGAACTCGATATCCTCTTCGTTGACGATGCGGACGATGTCTTCCTTGGTGTATTTCATGGGGATGCTCCTTTCTTATTTGGCGTTCTGCTTATGTTCCTGGGCCGCTTCCACCAATCCCAGGAACAGGGGATGGGGCTTGGTGGGCCGGCTCTTGAATTCGGGATGGTACTGGACCCCTACGAAGAAGGGCCGATCGGTGAGCTCCGCGGCCTCCACCAGCCGCCCGTCCGGAGATAGGCCCGAGAAGGTGAGCCCGGCATCCAAAAGTTGCTGTCGGAATTCGTTGTTGAGCTCGTACCGGTGCCGGTGCCGCTCCGCGATAGAATCCAGGGCGTAATACCTATGGAGCGTGGTGCCGGGCTGGACCTCGCAGGGATAGCTGCCGAGGCGCAGGGTGCCGCCCTTGTCCACCTCGTCGCTCTGGCCCGGCATGAAGTCGATGACCTTGTGGGGGCTCTCCGGGTCGAACTCCCCGGAGTTGGCGTCCGGCCAGCCCACCACGTTTCGAGCATATTCGATGCACATGACCTGCATGCCAAGACAGATGCCGAGATACGGCAGGTCCCTCTCCCGGGCGCAGCGGACCGCCTCGATCATGCCCTCGATGCCCCGGCTGCCGAAGCCCCCGGGCACCAGCACCCCGTCCACACCCGCCAGGTCCGTCGGGACGAAGGCTTCCGAGTCGATCCAGCGGATCCTGACCTGGACGCCCCGGGCGTACCCGGCGTGGTGCAGGGCCTCCACGATGGAGAGATAGGCGTCGTGGAGCTGGGTATACTTGCCCACCAGGGCGATGGTCACCTCCTCGTGGGAGGCATGGATGCGGTCCACCATCGCCCGCCAGGAGGAGAGGTCGATGTCCCGGGCGGGCAGGTCCAGTTTTTGGCAGACGATCTCGGAGAAATGCGCCTGCTCTAAATAGAGGGGGGCTTCGTAGAGCACGGGCAGGGTCAGATTTTCGATGACCGCTGCCCGGTCCACGTTGCAGAAGTTGGCGATCTTGTCGAAAATGGTCTCGTCCGTGATGGGTTCGTCGGTCCTGAGCACGATGATGTCCGGGAAGATGCCCATGCCCTGGAGCTCCTTCACGGAGTGCTGGGTGGGCTTGGATTTATGCTCGCCGCTGGCCTTCAAATAGGGCACCAGCGTCACGTGGATGTAGAGGGCGTTATTGCGGCCCACCTCCCGGCCCACCTGGCGGATGGCCTCCAGGAAGGGCTGGCTCTCGATGTCGCCGATGGTGCCGCCGATCTCGGTGATGACGATGTCCGCGTCGCTGTGCTCCCCCACCCGGTAGATGAAGCGCTTGATCTCGTTGGCGTACACCTTGCCGGTGGTCAGGTTGGAGTACCGGTTCAGATCCTCGTCGATGAATCGCTCGTAGTGGCCAAGATCCAGGTCGGTCTCCGCCCCGTCCTCGGTCACGTAGACCTCCCCGTGCTGGTAGGGGGACATGGTGCCCGGGTCCACGTTGATGTAGGGGTCCAGCTTCTGGGAGGCCACCTTGTACCCCCGGGCTTTCAGCAGTCGCCCCAGGGAGGCCGCGGTGATGCCCTTCCCAAGGCCCGAGACCACGCCGCCGGTCACGAAAATGTGCTTCATCCTGCTCTCCTTCTTCCCAGTCATAAAAGGGGAAGGGCGCCTGTTCGAGGGGAGTTTCCCCTACGGACGGACGCCCTTGCGTTCATCGTTCCTGTGCCGCAGATGGCACGCTGTTTCGGTTTCCCGTCTTGGTGTTTTCCAAGAAAATATATTATATACAAACAACATAGAACGAAGTATAGCAGGCTATGTTTCCTTTGTCAACCCCTTTTTTGCAAGCGGAGGATAAAAAAGGGCGGGCGCTCTGCGCCGCCCAGGGAGCTTCAGGTATTGGGATCGTCGTCCCAGGGGTTCTCGTCCCGGGCCTTCAAAAAGGCCTGGCCCAGGAGGGACAGGACCCCCAGGCCCGTGACCCCCAGGCCCCAGGTCAACAGCTTCACCGAGCCCTCGGCGGGAGTGTCGGTGCGCACGTTTCCATACAGGCCCCGTTCGTAGAGGATGGGAAGCTCGCTCCCCACGGCCAGCTTCCCGTCGTAGCCCATCAGCCCCTCGTGGACGGCGCCGTCCGCCGGGTAGGTCACGTAGTAGGCGCCTCCGTGGACGTATTCCCCCGTGACCACGGCCACGGCTCGGCCCATGGCGCTGCGGACCTGCCTGTCCCGATAATAGGCGTAGCCGCCCAGCAGCAGGCAGCCCAGCCCCGCCGTCAGCACCATGCCCGCCAGGAACCGGATCAAGCCCGCCACGGCCAGGGTGTCCGCCCGCCGGGCGGCTCGTTCGCTTTTCTCCATATCTTGCTCCTTATCCGTCACCACAGCCACAGCACGTACCGAAGATACCACAGCTTGTGCCGGGGCAGGGCCCCCTCCAGCTCCTTCCGGGCAGCCTTCACGTACCCGGCCATGGCCCGCTTCTGGGCCTCCCCCAGCAGGTGGTCGGAGAAGGCGGCCTCGTCGGCCAGGGCCTGGGCGTCGTCGTTTTCAGAGGCCCCGTGGCGGATGAGCCGCAGCAGCTCCCCGTACCCGTAGAGCACCGCGTCCCGGCCGTTCCCCTGGAGCATCCGGCGGGTGCGGTTTTTGCACACCTGCTGGCGCAGCCGGACGTACAGGAAGACCAGCACCGGCAGCAGCAGGAGCCATAAGAGCCACAGGCCCCAGCGTTTTTGGGCACCGCTCTCCGGCTCCGGCTCCGGGCCGGCCCCTCCGGGCTCCGGGGTGGGCGTGGTCACGGTGATCTGGGGCTCCGCTTCGGGAGTGGGCTCGGGCGTAGGCTCCGGGGTGGGCTCCGGCGTGTCCGCCGGGCCGGGGGCCTCGGTCTCCTCGGGCGTGGCGGAGGGCTCCGGCGAGGGCTCCGGGGTCTGCTGCTCCGGCTCCTCCCCGGGATCGACCTCGGGGGCGGGGACATCCAGCCGCGGGTCGTCGCCGCCGGTGGCTTCCACGGGCACCCAGCCCCAGCCGTCCACGTACACCTCGGTCCAGGCGTGGGCGTTTCGATCCGTGACCTCCACCCAGGTGTCCGCCTCCCCTACGGTCAGGGCGTAGCCGATGACGAACCGGGCGGGGACCCCCTTGGCCTGCAGCAGGGCGGTCAGGGCGCTGGCGTAGTGGACGCAGTAGCCCCGCTGGCTCACGGTCAAAAAGTATAGCGCGAAATCCTGATCCCTGGGGGTCTCCCCGGGGTGCAGATCGTATTCCGCGATGCCCCGCAGGATGCTGGCGATGGCCTTCGCCAGGGCGTAGGGGTCATCCGCCTCCGGCAGCTCGTAGGGCTTGAGGAAGGATAAAAACGCCTCCCGCTGGCTCTTGGTCAGGGTCACATAGGTCTTCTTCGCCCAGGCGGCGTAATCCTGCTCCGCCGGGCTCCCATCCCTGGGCGTCAGGCTGGCCGGCAGGGGGCGGCAGCGCCAGCTGTAGGCGGAAAGCTTCCTGTCGGCGGCGATGTAGTTCTCCCGCACCCGGGCGTTGACGCCGCCCTTCACCACCGCGTAGGGGGTGTAGAGCAGGGACTCCGACGCCCGGCGCACCTCCACCCGCTCCGGCGCACCGCTCAGGGACCCGCCCAGGGTGAACAGGGATTCCCCGTCGGCGTACTCCCCGGTCATGGTCCAGTACCGACCGTCGTACCGGCCGTAGGAGGTGCCCCGCAGGTACAGGAGCCCGGCCCGGGGAGCCTTCACGTCCATGACGTGCTCGCCGGTGGACTTGAGCTCGCCCTCCCGGCTCAGATCCTCCCGCTCCCGGACCCCCTGGTCCAGGAGCCGGTTCATCTTCTCCCAGACGCTGGCCGCCTGGCGCATGAGCTGCTCCACCCGCTCCTGGGTGGACAAGGGCTCGTACTCCTCCCGGGGCAGGGCCTTGACCAGCAGCAGGATCGTCACCAGCAGCGCCGCCAAGGTGAGGCACGTGACCCGGCCCAGGCCCCCGCCGTGATGGAGCCGGAGCCCGCCGGTGAACAGCACGCCCCCGTAGTAGAGGCACACCAGCGCCCCGGCCCAGCCCGCAGGGGGCATGTCCGTGTAGATGAGGGACAGGGCCACCAGAGGAAGGGGCACCAGGAAGGGCAAAAACAGGGACTCCCCGGACACCAGCCCCCAGCTGATGAGCAGGGCCATGGCCACCATGACCGCCCCCACGAAGAAGCCGATGAAATAGGCGTAGTTCTCCGCTCCCGCGGGCAGGGCCCCCGGGTTGGGGATGAAGGAGAGGGTCCGGGACAGGACGCTTTGGATGGTGCGGATGGCCACCGCCGCGCCGCTGTAGAGTTTCTTCCAGCGGAACACGCTGATGAGCAGCACCGTGGCCCCGAAGGGGATCAGCATATAGGTCCCCAGCTCGGGGACCGTGAACAGCAGCGTCAAGAACCCGCTGACGATCAGGGCCGTCAGCACCATGCCGAAGATATGGTAGGGGAGATGGTAGGCGGTGACCACGCAGAGGGGCGCCCCCAAGGTGCCGCAGAACACCAGCAGCCAGGTGGAAAAGAAGGTGAGATAGGGGAACTTCTTCATGGCTTGGTCCCCCCTTCGCCGGGTTTGGGCCGGATGCTGTACACCAGCTCGTCGGATTTGTTTCGGTCCACGGGCCCCCGGGACCCGTCGGGCCGGGCGGACAGGATCGCCTCCAGGAACTCGTCCAGGCTGTTCTTATCCTTGATATACGCCTGCTGGTGGGCGCCGAAGCAGATCCGGTGGGGGATGCCCTTCTCGATCAGGTCGGTGCTCAGATACAGCAGCTGGTCCAGCTGGCTCTCCAAGGCCCGCCGGTCGCTCCCCGGGGTCACGGACAGGGTGATGCGCTTTCGTTGCATGAGCTGGGGCTCCCGGACGATGGGCTCGTCCAGCTTGGAACTGAGCTTCCAGTGGATCACGTTCAGCGGGTCCCCCTGCCGATAGGGCCGTAGCTCGTGCTCCTCGGAGTAGCCGCCGCCGGGCTTGGGCTTCAGGGTGATGGCCGAATCCTGATCGAGCTCCGGCATGGGCTTGGGCTGATCGGGGATGGGCAGCACGGTGTAGGTGGCAGGGTCGCAGCCCTTCACGGGGAAGGCGAAGATGCCCATGTAGTCCCAGGCCCAGACCCGGCCCAGGCGGCAGGTGACCACGCCGCAGCGGTCGCTGGGCAGGGGCAGGCTTTCCTCCGCCTTCAAAACGCCCCAATAGCGGACCTTCCGCTTCTCCACGGCTTCGCCGGTGAACCGATTCTCCCCGGTGAAGGTCATGGACAAACACCCCACGGGCAAAAAGCACCGGCTGTCCATCTTCAGCCGGGCGGCGGCAGCCTCGCCCCGGGGGGAGGCCCCGGAGGCGGACAGGTGCACCCGGACCCGCAGCATGGCGGGCAGGCTGATGAGGAGAGACACGAAGGGCAGCAGGATCAAAAAGCGCAGCAGGATATAGGACAGATACTGTCCGTACAGGCTATGAAACACCGCGCCCATGGCGAGGGCGGTGAGATAGACGATCCGGCGGCTGCTCATTATTTGGCCACGGGGGCGGGCACGGCTTTGAGGATGTCGTCGATCAGGGCCTCCGCCTTCCGGCCGGCGGCCTCGGCGTCAGGGGTCAGGATGATCCTATGGCAGATGGTGGCGGGGTAGATGAGCTTCACGTCGGCGGGGAGCACGTAGTCCCGGCCCTGGACCCAGGCCGCGGCCTTGGCCATGGAGGTGACCGCCAGGGACGCCCGGGGGCTGGCCCCCTGGAGGATGGCCGGGTCGTTCCGGGTGGCGTTGTTGAGGCGGATGACGTACTCCAAAATCTTGTCGCTGACGTAGGTCTTCTCGCACTCCTGGCGCATGGCAGCGAGGCCCCCCTTGTCCGCCATGCAGCGGACCTTGTCCAGGGGGTTCCCCTGCTGCTTGCGGGTGAGCATCTCCTTCTCGTCGGCGGGCTTGGGGTAGCCCAGCGACAGGCGGACCATGAACCGGTCCATCTGGGAATCGGGCAGCAGCTGGGTGCCGGAGGCGCCCACGGGGTTCTGGGTGGCGATGACCACGAAGGGGTCCGGCACCGGGTGGGAGACCCCGTCCACGGTGACGGTCCGCTCCTCCATGGCCTCCAGGAGGGCGCTTTGGGTCCGGCTGGTGGCCCGGTTGAGCTCGTCCGCCAGGAACAGGTTGCAGAGGATGGCCCCGTCCTTATATTCCATGGCGCCGGTGGCTTTGTTGTACACGGAGAAGCCCACGATGTCCGAGGGCAGCACGTCCGGGGTGAACTGGACCCGGTTGTATTTGAGGCTCAGGGCTTTACTGAAGGCCAGGGCCATGGTGGTCTTGCCCACGCCGGGGATATCCTCGAGGAGGATGTGCCCCCCGGCCAGGATCGCAAGCAGCGCCATCACCAGCACGCCGTCCTTGCCCACCACCGCTTTCTTCACTTCGTCCAGGATGCCTTTGGGATCGTTCATATAGGTCCTCCCGCTTCTTCAGCGTCATAATTCTACCTATACATTGTAATCCAAGATGTCACAGAATTGCAACATGGAGGTTAAGATCGCGTAAACCTTTTTCTGGAAGGCCCGTTACGGGGATCGTTTTCTCCGTATCGGGGCAAGACAAAGATAAAGATAAAGACAAAGATAAAGATAAAGACAAAGAGAAAGATAAGGACAAAGACTCTCTTTTTTTATATATATGCGCCTTCGGCGGGAGAGAAAAAACGCGCCCCCTATATATCTCCATATCCGCCTTGAAGAAACCGACCGTTTGTGGTATGGTAGGGGCATCTGAACGAAGGAGAGTTTTCGTATGCTGTCTGTTGTCTATCGCGGCAAGGGGGACTTCGCCCTGCTGGACAAGCCCCTGCCCCAGCTCCAGGACGAGAAGGACGCCATCGTGCGGGTGACCCTCTCTTCCATCTGCCAGAGCGACATCCACATCAAGCACGGGAGCGTGCCCCGGGCCGTCCCCGGCACCACCGTGGGCCACGAGTTCGTGGGCGTGGTGGAGGAGGTGGGCCCCGGCGTGAAGAAGCTGAAGCCCGGCATGCGGGTGGCCGCCAACGTGGAGACCTTCTGCGGGGAGTGCTTCTTCTGCAAGCGGGGGTTCGTGAACAACTGCACCGACAAGAACGGCGGCTGGGCCCTTGGCTGCCGCATCGACGGGGGCCAGGCGCCCTTCGTGCGGGTGCCCTTCGCGGACAACGGGCTCACGCCCATCCCGGAGGGGATCAGCGACGAGAAGGCGCTCTTTACCGGCGACATCCTGGCCACGGGCTACTGGGCCGCTGGTCTTGGGGAGATCCAGCCGGCGGACACGGTGGCCGTCATCGGCGCGGGGCCCACGGGCATGTGCACCCTCATGAGCTGCCGGCTCTACAGCCCGGCCACCCTCATCGCCATCGACACCAACGAGGATCGGCTGGCCCTCGCCCGAGAGAAGGGGCTGGCGGACGTGACGCTGAACCCCCTGACCTGCGATATCGAGGCGGAGGTGAAGGCTCTCACCGAGGGCCGGGGCGCGGACACGGTGCTGGAGGTGGCGGGGGCCAGGAACACCTTCGAGCTTGCCTGGCGGATCGCCCGACCCAACGCGGTGGTCTGCGTGGTGGCCCTGTACGACCAGCCCCAGGTGATCCCCCTGCCGGACATGTACGGGAAGAACCTGATCTTCAAGACCGGCGGCGTGGACGGGAACAAGTGCGAGGAGATATTGAAGCTCATCAAGGCCGGGCGGCTGGACCCCAGCTTCCTCATCACCCACCGCTACCCCCTCAAGGACGCTATGGCGGCCTACGAGCTGTTCGAAAAGAAGGAGGACGGGGTCATCAAAGTGGCCCTGGAGCCGTAAGAGTTCTTCTTTGCCGCTTTTTCTCTTTGTACAAAGAGAAAAAGCGGCGCAAAAAGAGAAACTCATATGGGATAATGGGGATGTGAACGACAGCCATATATCCCAGTCGAAGTTCTTTTGGTCTTCCCTTTTCTTTCAAGAAAAGGGAAGGAAGCTTTCAATAATTCCTTATAAAAAGAGGTTTTCATGAAAACGCTGTTGTACGTGGATTGCTGCATCCGAAGGGAACAGTCCCGGACCAGGAAGCTGGCCGAGGCATTTTTGGGGAACCTGCCGGAGGGGTGGCAGGTGGAGAAAGTGGTGCTCATGGACGAGCCCCTGCTGCCGCTGATGGAGGGCGGGTTCGCCCAGCGGGACGAGCTGCTGCAGCGGGGCGACTTCACCCACCGGCGGTTCGACTACGCCTGGCAGTTCCAGCGGGCGGACGCCATCCTGATCGCCGCGCCCTTCTACGATCTGTCCATTCCGGCGCTCCTGAAGGTGTACATTGAGAACGTGTCCGTGGACGGGATCACCTTTCTCTGCGACGCCGACGGCCTCAGGGGAAACTGCCGTGCCAGGAGCATGACCTTCCTCACCAGCCGGGGCGGGTTCTACGAGAACAGCCCCGACGAGATGGGTTCCCGGTACATGGAGGCCCTCTGCGGCTTCTTCGGCACCGGGACCTACCGTTGCGTCGCCGCCGACGGGGTGGACATGGACCCCGCCCAGACGCCGGGGATCATAGCGGAAGCGTGCGAGAGAGCTGCGCAGGCAGCGAAGGAGCTATAAACTTCTTTCTTTGCCGCTTTTTCTCTTTAGACAAAGAGAAAAAGCGGCGGAAAAAGAGAAACTCAAGAAGAATAATGGGAAGTACAGCGCGAGCCATACTTCCCATTTGTGTTTCTTTTGGGTGCCTTTTCTTTACAAAGAAAAGGCACAAATGCCATTATTTTCCTATAACAACACTGGTCTGGCCGTCCAGGGTCAGGGAGCTGCCGTTGACGCCGGTGAGCTGGGCGGAGCCCAGGCCGATGGAGGCCCGGAGGGTCTTGAAGTCGCCCAGCTTGGCAAGGTCGATGGTCTGGGCGCTCTTGGTGGGATTGTGGAGGACCAGCACGGTGTTCCCGTCCAGCGTGGCGGTGAACCCGCCCACCTTGGAATCCGGGATGGACACGCTCTTATACTCGCCCCGGGCGATGGCGGGGTTTGCCTTGCGGATCATGATGAGCTTCTTATAATAGGTATAGAGGCTCTTCTCGTCCGCCTTCTGGTCCTTGACCCCCTTCTGGATCTGCTTGTCCCGGCCGTAGGTGGTGCCTTCGGGGTCCTTGGTGGTGTCCCCGTCCCCCCAGACCATGGCGAGCCGCCGGTTGGCGTCGGTCTGGGCGCTGCCCCGGGAGCCCCGCATGCCCAGCTCCTCCCCGTAGTAGAGGAAGGGGGACCCGGGCCCCAGAATGTACATATTGGCGGCCATCTGCATGTAGCCGGACTCCACGGTCAGATACCCGGCCACCCGGTCCGTGTCGTGGTTCGCCAGGAAGGGCACGAACATGGCGTCCGGGTTCTTGCCTTCGATGCTCTTGAGATACTGCTCCACGTACTTCGTGAGGGCCCCCGCGTTCCCCTGCTTGGCGGCGGTGGCGAAGCGCCCCTCGGACCCGGAGGCGGTGAAGTTGAAGCAGTTGGTGGCGGGGTAGTAGATGCCGGTGATGGCGTCCGGGTCCCAGACCTCGGCCACGGTGTAGAGGCCGGGGTACTCCGAGCGCAGGGTGGACAGGTACTCCTGCCAGAATTCCTCGCTCTTCTTGTGGTCCCCGAAATACACGTACTTGGCGGCGTCGAACCTAAACCCGTCGATGCCCCGGTCGAGATAGTACCGGGAGACCTTCAAAACCTCCTCCCGGACGGCGGGGTTGTCGAAGTTCAGCTCCGGCATGCCCCCGTCGAAGTTGCACTCATAGTAGATGTTGGTGCCGGACAGGGCGGAGAAGGCCCGGCCCGCGGGCGCTTTCTCGCCCTGGGTACAATAGGTATAGAAATCGTAATAGGGATCGTCCTTGATATCCTGCCGGTGGGCCTTGGTGAAGGCGCCGAACCAGGCGTTCGACCGGGCGGTGTGGTTGATGACCATATCGAGGATCAGCTTCACGCCCCGCTGATGGCAGAGGGCGACGAGCTCGTCCAGATCCGCCTGGGTGCCGAAGTCCGGGTCGATCTCGTAGTAGTCCGCCACGTCATACTTATGATAGGAAGGGGACTTGAAGATGGGGGAGAGCCAGATGCCCTCGATGCCCAATGACTTGCCGGAGTTGGGGTCCCCGTCGTTCAGGTAGTCGAACCGGTTTATGATGCCCCTGAGGTCCCCGATGCCGTCCCCGTTGGAGTCGGCGAAGGAGCCCACGAAGATCTCGTAGAATACCCGGGCGTTGTCCGCCACGGCGTAGTCGGTCTTCAGCGGCGCGGCGGTGGGCGCCTCCGTGGGCGCGGGAGCCTCCGTAGGCGCGGGCGCTTCGGCGGCCTTCTTCTTGCAGGCGAAGCAGGATGCCAGCAGCAGCGCGGCCAGCAGCAGGGCAAATATACGTTTGACCATGGCTATACCCCTCCAGGATGGCAGTTTATATATAATGGTATACCTATATAGGGCGGTTTTGTCAAGATACAGCCTTTTCATCGGCCCCGATCTATGCTATAACTACAGGTATGGAACTTAACGCGCTATATGAATCGGAAGAACTGCCCCGGGCCCAGGCCGCCGAGAAGCGGACGAGCCGGGCCATGGGCATCGTGGCCGCGGCGGGCCTGGTCCTCTGCGTCCTCTTCTGCTGCTTCACCACCCGCAAAAACCAGGACGTGACGCTGCCCCTCACCGTGGGTACCTCCATCCTGGCGGGCTGGATCGTGATCTTCCTGTCCCACAGCCGCCTGGACCGCGCCCGGGCCCAGGCCCGCCACGCGGAGCTTATGCTCACGGGCCCCCGGGAGACCTACGAGGGCCGGTTCGAAAAGCTCCCGGGGGTCTACCGGGTGAAGAAGGGGGTAGCCATCCGCAAGGTCCGCCTCCAGGAGGAACTCCACGAGACCATGCTCACCGTCAGCGACGAGAAGGCGGACCGGCTGCCGGACGCCTTCACGGGCCGGGTGGAGACGGTCTACGACTGCATCGTGGCCTTTAGAGAGGAGGGATAGGCATGAAGGGCATCCTGAAAAACCTCCACCGCTACGTGCTCTGGGCCATCGTCAGCTGCGTCTTCTGGGCCTTCGTCATCTCCCGGATCACCGACGCCCCGGCGGCCAGGAAGCTGATCCTGTACGCGGACCTGGACGCCATGGACCGGCCGGGCCTGGTGGCGGCTCTCGAGGAGGAGATGCCCGAAAACATCCGCTTCGTGGAGCCGTTGCTGTTCGTGGACGCCATGTTCGAGCCCGCCAGCGTCTCCAAGGGGGACATGTTCGTGGTCTCCGAGGCCCAGGCGGAGGGGGTCCTCCAGGACCTGGCCGTCATCGATAGGGCCGCCTTCCCGGGCCAGCGCTTCTACGAGTTCGACGGCAAGGCCTACGGCATCCTCCTTTACGACGAGGAGCAGGGGGTCCGCATCGCCGCCAAGTACCTGGCCTACGAGCCGGGGGAGATTTACTACCTCTTTTTCAACGCCAAGTCCGGCCACATCGCCCCCTGGAACGGCGACGACGATGCCGCCCTCCGCGCCGCCAGGAAGCTGCTGACGCTGGAGTGAAGGGCTTACGAACGGCCTTTTGTACGTCCTCCCGTATCCAGGGGGGACTTTTGATTTTCGCCGGATTTTTTCCTCCAAAAAATACTTCAACTTTTTAACAAATTGCCGCCCGTATAATTGACTTTTGTGTATCGTGGGTGTAAATTATATACATCGCGGGGGAAGTGGCGGTGCTGTTGGCGTTTCCGCGGAACCCGGATGAAAAACGTACGGCATGAAAATGCACAAATCACAGGAGGAACAAGCATGAAAAAAACGTTAGCTATCGTACTCGCTCTCGTCATGGTTCTGGCTCTGGTCGCCTGCTCTGGCAAGACCGGCACCGAGACCCCCGCGCCTCAGACCGGCACCGAGACCAAGACCGATACGAGCAGCAGCCCGCTGGCCGGCACCTATGACATCACTGTCTGGGTCGGTGAAGCCGCTGTCGATCTGACCAAGAAGCAGATCGACGACTTCAACAAGAACAACGAACTGGGCATCACCTTCAACGCCATCGTCAACGGCGTGTCCGAAGCGACCTCTGCGGATCAGATGCTGGTCGACGTTTCCGTCGGCGCGGACATCTACTGCTTCGCCCAGGATCAGTTCGCCCGCCTGGTGCAGGGCGGCGCCCTGGCTGAGCTGGACGCGGAAGCGGCCAAGGAAGTCAAGGCTGCCAACGATCCCGGCGTCGTGGCCGCTGCCACCACCGGCGACAAGATGTATGCCTACCCGCTGACCTCGGATAACGGCTACTTCATGTACTACGACAAGACCGTCATCCCCGAGGAAGATGTGGACTCTCTGGAGAAGCTGATCGCGGACTGCGAAGCCGCGGGCAAGTATTTCGCCTTTGAGACCAACACCTCCGCCTGGTACATCGCCTCCTGGTTCTTCGCCACCGGCTGCAAGTCCGAGTGGACCACCGACGATGCGGGCAACTTCATCTCCGTGGCCGACGACTTCAACTCCGACAAGGGCCTCATCGCCGTCAAGGGCATGAAGAAGCTGGTCGACTCCAAGTTCCATGTGTCCTCCTCCTCCGGCGACGAGTTCGCCTCCGACGCGGCCATCGTGGTCACCGGTACCTGGAACTTCGAAGCCATCCAGAAGCTCTTGGGCGACCATATGGGCGTCACCGACCTGCCCTCCTTCGAGGTGGACGGCAAGGAGTATCACCTGGGTTCCTTCAACGGCTGCAAGCTCATGGGTGTCAAGCCCCAGTCCGATTCTCTGCGGCTGCTGGCCCTCCAGCTCCTCGCTGAGTACCTGACCGACGAAGCCCGCCAGATGGAGCGGTTCAACACCCTGTCCTGGGGTCCCTCCAACCTGAACGCTCAGAAGTCCGACGCGGTCCAGAACAACCCCGGCCTGGCCGCCCTGCTCAAGCAGAACCAGTACTCCCGTCCTCAGGGCCAGATCCACGGCGCCTGGTGGGATATCGCCAAGGTCATCGGTGACGACGTGAAGGCTGCCACCGACGAAGCCGGCCTCAAGCAGGCTCTGCAGAACTACTACGACAAGATCTCCGCTCTGTTCACCATGACCGAGGAGGAGAAG